>CALKUJ010000297.1 GCA_937996825.1 uncultured Polynucleobacter sp.
GACTTGGTCTAAATCGAATCAGATAGATAGCGCTCAGACAAGTTCATTCAGAAGAATGCCCCGCAGTTGGCCTTTGATTGCCAGTTTTTTATGGTCCGGTTTATTTTTAGTGATTCACTATTTGTTAGTGAACCACACCAGCTCAGATGTGCCACTCATCGATGCTTTTTTGACCGCTGGTAGTTTATTGGCCACTTATATGAGTGCCCAAAAGTGGTTGGAGAATTGGTTGGTATGGATTTTTGTGAACAGTCTTTATATTGCTTTGTACATTTATAAAGATTTATATCTGACCGCCCTTCTTTATGGTCTTTTGATTGTCCTTGCAGTGCTGGGCTGGATGCAGTGGTCTAAAAAGATCAAACTCAGCGAATTGAATCAGTGAAGAAGCTCTATGACTGATATCTTAAGAATCGCTTTCGTTGGTGCTGAGTGCAGCGGCAAAAGCACTTTGGCACAAAGCTTGGCTGATGCTTTTTCTAAAGAGTATCCCAGTGCTTATGTTCCAGAGTACTTAAGACTGTTTGTTGATCAAGAGAATAGAACACCACGGCCAGATGAACAAGTGGGTATTGCGATGGAACAACAATCTTTGGAGCGCAGCCTTGCCAATGACTTGATCAAGCAACACAGCAACCCAGACTTTGTTTTACTTTTTTGCGACACCACGCCTTTGATGACATGTATTTACAGCGAGGTTGTTTTTGGAGGTTCAAATCCAGAGTTGCTCAAGATTGCTCAAGCTCATGACTATGATTTGACGATCTTCACCCAAAATGACTTTCCGTGGCAAGAGGATGGTTTGCAAAGAGATGGGCCAGTGGCTCAGACCAAAGTTCATTTTAGGGTCAAGGCTCGCTTAGAAGAACTTCAAATACCCTATCAATCAGCCTTTGGAGATAAAGAGCTGAGGTTACAAAAGACCCAAGATATCGTCAGGGCTTTAATCGAAAAGCACAAAGCTCAAAAATCCATATAATTACGTCCATCTAGAAGTTTTAGATATTAGCTCGGGGTCCTGCATCGTTAGATGTGGGTGAGAAATACCCGTTGAACCTGATCTCGATAATGCGAGCGCAGGGAAGCGTTCTAATCGCATCCCAAACTCGCCATCGTTTATATAAGGAGTACTGACGATGGCTTATATGCCAAAACTTAATCACATTGCAGGTGCATGCGCCCTGCTATTCGTTATCAATCATGCAATTGCTCAGAGTGAGGCTCAGTTATCGCCTGTGGTGGTGACAGGTGAAAAAGGCACCGGTTATGTTGCCAAAAGAGCCATGATTGGTGGTCCAGGCGGCACAGAGGAAGTTGAGCTAAAAGATGTGCCTGCATCAATCAACGTCATCACCAAGGATCTTTTAGATGATCGCCAAGTTAAATTGATTTCAGAGGCAGCTAGAACTGATGCCTCAATCGGTGACTATTACGCAACCCTAGGTTATTACGAAAATCTGTCTATTCGAGGTTTTCCGCTAGATCTAGCCACTAG
>CALKUJ010000298.1 GCA_937996825.1 uncultured Polynucleobacter sp.
GAATTCAACCGCAACGACCCCACCTCGTACAACAAGAGTACGGCTCTGACGGTGTATGACGCGGGTGGTAACTCTTACCTTGCATCGGTCTACTACGTGAAGACCCAAAACGCCAGCCAAGAGACCCCTAACAACAAATGGCAAACCTATGTGTATGTGGGTGACAAGCTGGTTAGTGCTTCCTTGCAACAAGCGACCAACACCACGGGTGACGTGATGTACGTCAACAAATACGGCGAACTGAAAGCCAAAGCAGATTTCAAAACACCTGCAGAAATTGCCGAATTGAACAGCTCTTTCTCAAAGAAAACGGTGAAGTTTTCTTTGGATGCCTTGACAGACATTCGCACATCTCAACCTGCTACGGTGGCTGCTGGTTTGGCGACGAGTCTAGGAACTGGCTCCAATGACGGCATAGATTTCAGCACCTACACCAACATGAACAAAACAGAATTGTTGATGAATCAAGGTAGCAGTGGCGTCACCTACAACTTGAATACGCCTGCTTTGAATGATGGCCTCTCGATGACTTTCGGACCGGCTACTGCACGTGTCACTGTCAGCGTTGATCCAGACGGCGTCAAAGCCCCAACCGCATTGGATATTGCGACGGCCTTAAACAACAATGCCAGTTTTGCAGCCTCGTATGTGGCACAGGCCCCAACTTCTACCGTCATCGCTAACGTTAAATTTGCAAGTACGCCGTTGACGGCAAGCGTCAATGATTTCAAAAGTTTTTCGATGACGCTCAATGGCAAAACGTTGTCATTCTCTAATATTGCACCTGCAACTGCATCAATCGCCGATTTGGCAACAGCCATTCAGGCACGTTTACGAAACGAAGATCGTGGCAATACAGATTTGTCTGTTTCCGTAGTCAATACCGGCACAACAGCTGCTCCTATTTTGGGGTTGAGTATTACAGATGCAGCGGGTCGTGCAGTGAGTGCTGTGGCCTTGCAAACAAGTGGCAGCACGGCGTCAGGCGCTCCATCAGGCGGAACGCCAGCCTATCCCAAACCAACGCTCAAAATCACAGCACTTGACCCCAATGTGAGTTCGGACTTTATTGAGAAAGAAATCCTTCTCAAGCAAGGTACAGCAAGCATTAGTTATGACGCAACAGGCACTGCTGTTACCACAGGGACAGGATTGAGTGCTGCTAAAAACGATACATCGTATCCACGTAGTGTTGCCAGTTACACCATGGGCGCTGGACCCTATAAGGCCACATTCCATGGACAACCCACAGACATCACCGTCGCTGGCGATACCGTTGACACATCACTGAGCGCATTCGTTACCAAGTTGAATTCGAATGAGTCATTTGCGGCTAATTATTCTGCTGAAGTCAATGGCACAAGCATGGTCGTCAAGGCCAAAGATCCAACCGTATCGTCACCTTCATCCATCACCAGTGACTTACAGATCTACAACACGCCAACCACCACCTCTGGCTTTAACTTAATTGCCAACCCAACGACGGGTACAGCACTGATCGCAACCAATGCGTCTGGAGACTTGCCTGTTGGCACGAGTCCAACAACGACATATAAACAAGCCAATGGCGCTCCCCTGAGCTACGCTGGCAAGCACAGCATTGATGATTTGAAAAGCTTGTTCACTGTCAATATTGACGGCTCAGTCGATGGTGTGACCGTTGGTTTGGATCGCTTGATTGAGTCGATGAAAAACGTGCCTGTCGCCAACCAAAAACTCTCTGGCACCCAAATCGCCGCTGAATTGACCAACGAAATTCAGCGTGCATATGGCGATGAAAAACCATTCAACTTCTCCACCGTGGGTACGCCTACGTTCTCGTTGCAATTGACGCTTTCTTCGAACAAGTCCACCTTGGATAAATTGCACATTGATTTGTCGACCAAGGGTGATTTGAAACCTGAAGACTTGGTGCGTGAAGTTCAAAAGCAAGTCAATGACGATGCCACTTACAAAGGCAAGATCACAGTTTCTTATGACACACAGGCACAAAAACTGGTGTTCACGCCATCGGGCAATGACAAGATCACCATCACCAGCACGCAAACAGCGGTTGGCTTGAGCACACCCGTGGTTCAAGGCGTCAACGACGACTCGGTGGGCTTCACACTCACCCCATCGATTGGTAGCAGTGCCTACCGCGCCACCAACGACCAACGCT
>CALKUJ010000299.1 GCA_937996825.1 uncultured Polynucleobacter sp.
GCCGGTGCGCCTCAAACCCTCTGAAAACCCATCTGGAGAGGGGAAAACCAGCACCGCCCGGACCCGAAATCAGGGTCCGGAACGGCTAAAATAGAAAGTTGACCGATTTCAAACGGGCGGTCAGGTCTGCGGGTGGCATCCATCCCGGCCTGTTCGCCCTTTTTGTTTGGACCCGCGCGGGTGGCGAAATTGGTAGACGCACCAGGTTTAGGTCCTGACGCCAGCAATGGTGTGGGGGTTCGAGTCCCCCTCCTCGCACCACAAGATAGCTACTTGGCTTGGGCTTCACATATCCGATTTTCAATTAAGAGACGAGAATGGCTGTGCAGATAGAAAATTTAGGTCAGTTAGACCGCAAAGTGACCTTAGAGTTCGCTCGTGCCGATTTGGCTAAGGCAAGAGACGAGCGTTTGGCTAAATTGGGTAAGACCATGAAGGCTCCAGGCTTCCGTCCAGGCAAAGTGCCTAAGAACATGGTTGAAAAACAATACGGAATGCAAGTAGATTTCGAACTCCAGTTCGATAAAGCTCAAGAGCTGTTCTATGACTTAGCTCAAAAAGAAAAAATTCTCTTGGCCGGTCAACCACGCCTCGACCCAAAATCAGAGCTAGATGCAGACAAAATTGTTTTTGATGCTTACTTTGAAGTATTGCCAGAAGTGAAGATTGGTGACTTCAGCAAAGCCGAAGTAACTAAATACACAACTGATATTTCTGATGCAGAAATTGATCGTGCTTTAGATGTATTGCGTAAGCAGCAAGTGCATTACCACCCACGTGGTGAAGCTGGTGCCCACGGCGATGGCGGCTCCAATACCGCAGCTCAAAATGGTGACCAAGTGGTTATCGATTTTGTTGGCAAAATCGATGGCGTTGAATTCGCTGGTGGTAAAGCTGAAAACTTCGAATATGTATTGGGCGAAGGTCGCATGCTTCCTGAGTTTGAGGCTGCAACTTTGGGTCTTAAGGCAGGCGAAAGCAAATCATTCCCATTGAGCTTCCCAGCTGATTACCACGGTAAAGATGTTGCAGGCAAAACCGCTGAGTTCACGATTACTGTGAAATCAGTTAACTGGCCACATTTACCAGCAGTTGATGATGCATTTGCATTGTCATTGGGTGTTACTGAAGGCGGCGTTGCAAAGATGCGCGCTGAAGTCAAAGAGAATTTAGATCGCGAAGTAAAGCGTCGCATTACTTCACTAATGAAAAACGAAGTGATGGATAAGCTCAACAGCTTGTGTGAATTAGACGTTCCTAAATCATTGGTTGCTTCTGAGCAAGAGCGTTTGGTTGAAGGTGCACGTCAAGACCTGATGCAGCGTGGCGTTCCTAATGCTAAAGATGCACCAATTCCTGCAGAGATTTTTGCTGAGCAAGCTACTAAACGTGTGCGTCTTGGCTTGATCTTGAGCGAGTTAGTTAAAAAGCAAAACTTGGCAGCTACCGCTGATCAAATTAAGGCTGAAATTGATGAGCAGGCAGCTACTTATGAAGATCCAAAGGAAGTGGTTCGTTGGTTCTACAGCAACCCAAGTCGTTTAAAGGATATCGAGAACCTAGTCCTTGAAGATAACGTCATCAAATATTTCACATCTCAAGCTAAAGTAAGCGATAAGGCTGTGACCTTTGAAGAACTCAGCAAGCTAAACTAGTAATCCACTTACCTATAAGAGGTTTCAAAATGATCCACAATCATTCTCAGTCTGAAAATCTAGAACCAAAAGGCTTGGGCTTGGTTCCTATGGTGATTGAAACCTCTGGTAGAGGTGAGCGTGCTTACGACATCTACTCCAGATTATTGCGTGAGCGCGTTGTTTTTTTGGTTGGCGAAGTAAACGACCAAACTGCTAACTTGGTGATTGCTCAGTTACTGTTCCTTGAGAGCGAGAACCCCGATAAAGAAATTTCTCTGTACATTAACTCTCCTGGTGGATCTGTATCTGCAGGTTTGGCTATTTACGACACCATGCAATTTATCAAGCCGCATGTAAGTACTTTGTGCATGGGTATGGCTGCAAGTATGGGTGCATTCTTGTTATGTGCCGGCGAAAAAGGAAAGCGTTATGCGCTCCCGAATTCACGTGTGATGATCCATCAGCCTTTGGGTGGTGCGCGTGGCCAAGCATCTGATATTGAAATTCAAGCTCGTGAAATTTTGTACTTGCGCGAACGACTCAACAAGATTTTGGCTGACCGCACAGGTCAATCGATTGAAACAATTGCAAAAGATACTGATCGCGATAACTTTATGTCGGCTGATCAAGCCCGTGATTATGGTTTGATCGATAAGGTTATCGAGAAGCGCCCT
>CALKUJ010000300.1 GCA_937996825.1 uncultured Polynucleobacter sp.
ACCAGTGCTCAAGTCATTGAAGCGGAACAATAGAACAGCATGCTTAAGACCAGAGTTATCACAGCCATTGTGCTTTTAGGCATCTTTTTACCGGTGCTGTGGTTTGCTCCCTTGATTTATTTGGGTGGATTGATTGCAATCGTCATCACCTTGGCAGCATGGGAGTGGTGGCGACTGCTGTTTCCAGATAATCAACGCAGGGCATTATCATACGCAGGTTTGTGTTTGCTCAATTTGGTGGCTTGGTTGATGTACGCGGATATAGAAGCCGTCAAAATTCTCCTTTGGCTGACTTTGGGATTTTGGTTGCTGGTGGTTCCATTCATCATGAAGCAGTCTCTTCAGTTGTCACTTCAATCATGGCGCTGGCCTTTGGCCGCCATTGGTTTATTCATTTTGCCGGCGTGTTGGTTTGCTTTGATGCACTTGCGTGCGGTGAGCATGGCCTTATTTTTATCAGTGCTCATTTTGGTTTGGGCGGCTGATATTGGTGCTTATTTTGCGGGTAAGGCATTTGGTAAACACAAACTCGCCAAACAATTAAGCCCTGGCAAATCCATTGAAGGCGCAGTTGGTGGTTATGTATTGGTGATGGTCATCGGTATCCTCGGTGCTACTTTATTTGCTGATCAGCCATATACCCAAGGCAATTTCTTTGCCTTGATACATTCTTCTTGGGGTTGGACTGGGATGATTCTTGTCACTGCCATATGTGTTGTCATGAGTATCCAAGGTGACTTATTTGAGTCGCAACTGAAGCGCGTTGCTGGAGTCAAAGACAGTAGTGCTTTATTGCCTGGGCATGGTGGATTCTTGGATCGTATTGATGCGCTATTGCCAGTTTTGCCATTGGCAGGCTTGATCATCTTGATGGCGAGCTAAAGCATGAGACATATTTGTGTTCTTGGTTCAACAGGATCTATCGGAGTCAGCACACTGGATGTGATACGCGCTCATCCTGATTTATTCAAAGTTGAATCATTAACAGCACACTCAAACATCGAATTACTCGTTAAGCAGTGCGCCGAATTCAAACCAAAAATGGTGGTGATTGGCTCGGCTGAAGCGGCTAACCGTTTGAATGATCAATTAAAGAATAAAGGCCTCACAATCACTGTTGAGCATGGAGCAGATGCCTTGGTGACTGCTTCAACCATGAGTTCTGTTGATACAGTGATGGCGGCAATTGTTGGGGCAGCAGGTTTGCTACCAACGATTGAAGCGGCCAAGTTGGGTAAGCGGATTTTGTTAGCCAATAAAGAGGCTTTGGTGATGGCGGGCGATCTGTTTATGTCCGCTGTCTCAAGCAGTAGGGCTGAGTTGTTACCGATAGACAGTGAGCACAACGCGATCTATCAATGTTTGCCTGATGCCAATTCTTCCAATGGTGGTTCACGCGGTCATTATTCATCATTGGGCGTTAAAGAAATTTTGTTGACCGCTTCAGGTGGTCCGTTTAGAAATCATCCTCTAGATCAATTAAAAGAAGTCACTCCTGATCAAGCTTGTGCTCATCCTAACTGGGTCATGGGACGAAAAATTTCTGTTGATTCAGCCACCATGATGAACAAAGGTTTAGAGGTCATTGAGGCCCATCATTTATTTGGCCTACCAGCAGAACAAATCAAAGTATTGATACATCCTCAAAGCGTGGTTCACTCAATGGTCAGATACATTGACGGATCTGTGATTGCTCAGCTTGGTCAACCTGATATGAAAACACCCATTGCTTATGGTTTGGGTTGGCCATTAAGAATTGATGCCGGGGTCAAAGAATTGGATTTCACGAGCGCACATGATCTGAGTTTTGAGCCGGTTGACTTGAATCGCTTTCCTTGTTTATCTCTGAGCTACGCTGCTTTATCGAGTGGTGGCTTTGCGCCGACTATTTTGAATGCAGCCAATGAAATTGCTGTTGATTCATTTTTAAATCATGGCATTCGATACACGCAGATCGCAGAATTGGTTGAACGTGTTTTAAACCAAACGCAAATCAGTGGTGCAATGAGTCTTGAGGGAATTCTTGAGGCTGATAGCTTGGCTCGTCAGCATGCCCAAACAATGGTCAAAGGATTGAGCGTATGACAGTGATTTGGAGTTTATTGGCTTTTTTGGTGGCATTGGGACTTTTGGTCAGCTTCCATGAATATGGCCATTACAGTGCCGCAAGAATGTGTGGCGTCAAAGTATTGAGATTCTCTGTTGGCTTTGGCAAGACTATTTGGACTTATCAAAAAACACCAGATTCAACAGAATGGGCTCTGAGCAGCCTTCCTTTAGGCGGTTACGTCAAAATGGATGAAGAATCATTCAGAAGCCAAAAGCTGTGGAAGAGGTCATTCATCGTTGCTGCTGGTCCTTTGGCTAATTTCATTCTTGCCATCGTCTTTTTGACCATCTTGTTTGCCTCTGGCGTACCTCAAATACCGTCTAAATTAGTCGAACCTGATAAAGCCAGTGTGGCTTATGAGGCGGGTGTCTATGCTGGCGACACAGTGATCGGTTGGAAATCAGAGGGGGATGACTCATTTCGAGCGATTGCAAGCTGGAATCAGCTCAGATGGCGCTTAATGGACGCAGTGACCAGTTCTGAAGGTTTTGTTCTCAAAGTTAAAACGCTGCAAGGAACCGAGCAAGACATTGTTTTTAAAACAGAAAAAATGCCAGTTTTGACCCCAGATACAGATCCCTTGGCCAAACTGGGTGTCAAACCTGATGTGAGTGAGCCAATTGGTATTTTTGAGCTCAAGTTGGGTATTTTTGAG
>CALKUJ010000301.1 GCA_937996825.1 uncultured Polynucleobacter sp.
AATAAATGCAGTTAGAGCGAAAACAAAACTCTTGCCCAATAGAATCCAGGTGAAAAACGATATGAAGGCGATTATAAGCACCAGAGGAACAAAAACCCCGGCGATTTTATCGGCTATTTCCTGAAAATGAGCAGGACTCAGCTCGCTAAATTGTGCGCAAGACCAAGGAATAACAGGGCCCTCTGGCATTAATAGAATCGAGGTGTCATGGCGTACGGCATTAATTTCAATGTAATTGGGGCCATAGGCTGAAACAGTATTGAGGGTGGGTTGGCGATCTGGTTGTAGTTTCACGTGGGTAGACCCTCAGGCTCTGTCATAATTACAAAATTATAGATAAATTAAGACTTTATGGTATTCCATAAGTCTCCAAGTGATTATTGTGAAAGAAATTAAAAAATCCTCCAAATTAAATAACGTTTGTTATGACATACGTGGCCCAGTTCTTGAGCTTGCTCAGCAGATGGAGGAAGAGGGTCAGAAAATTATCAAGTTGAACATTGGTAATGTGGGCGTGTTTGGTTTTGATCCTCCTGAAGAGATTCAGTTGGACATGATTCGCAATCTACCTAATTCAGCGGCTTACTCTGATTCCAAGGGAATTTTTTCAGCGCGCAAAGCAATCATGCACTACTGCCAAGAAAAAGGCATTCAAGGTGTGACCTTGGAGGATATTTATACAGGCAATGGTGTTTCAGAGTTGATTGTCTTGGCCATGAATGCTCTGCTCAATGCGGGTGATGAGGTGTTGGTTCCAGCGCCTGACTATCCTTTATGGACTGCAGCGGTGAGTCTTTCAAGTGGAACGCCAAAGCATTACTTGTGTGATGAGACCAAAGATTGGTCTCCAGACATCGCTGACATCAAAGCAAAGATCACTCCAAAGACCAAGGCGATTGTGGTGATTAATCCGAACAATCCTACCGGTGCTTTGTATGGCGATGATGTTCTCAAAGAAATCATAGCTTTGGCACGTGAACATGGTCTGATCATCTTTGCTGATGAGATTTACGACAAGACTTTGTTTGATGGCGAAAAGCACACATCCATCGGTGCTCTATCAAACGATGTTGTGACAGTGACATTCAATGGCTTGTCAAAAAATTATCGTGCTTGTGGCTATCGTGCAGGTTGGATGGTCGTGTCTGGTGATAAGAGCGGCGCCAAGGATTACATCGAGGGCTTGAACATGCTTTCATCCATGCGTTTGTGCGCCAATGTGCCAGGTCAAAATGCAATTCAAACTGCCTTGGGCGGCTATCAAAGCATTGATGACTTGGTGGCAGAGGGTGGTCGCTTGCGCCGTCAACGCGACCTTGCTTGGGAGTTGGTCACAAAAATACCTGGTGTGACATGCGTGAAGCCTAAAGCAGCTTTGTACTTATTCCCTAAGTTGGATCCTGAGATGTATCCAATTGAGAATGATCAGGACTTCATTGCGAATTTACTGCGTGAAGAAAAAGTTCTATTGGTGCAGGGCAGTGGCTTTAATTGGCCTAAGCCAGACCACTTCAGGATTGTTTTCTTGCCGCACGAAGATGTTTTGCGCGAGGCCATTGCGAGACTTGCTAAGTTCTTGGAGCGTTATCGCCAAAAGTACGGCAAAAAGTAAGTCTATTTATTTCAGGCGCAAGCAGAGATAAATACAAAAGCAGCAAATACAGTAGTAACGTTTTTTCACCTTTATTAAGTAAGAGTTTTTAGTTATGAAACCTATTCAAGTTGGCCTTCTAGGCATCGGTACTGTTGGTGGCGGTGTGTTCAATGTGCTTGATCGTAATCAAGAAGAAATCACTCGCCGTGCTGGTCGTGGCATTCAGATTCACACAGTTGCTGACCTTGATACCAAGCGTGCTGAAGAGTTGGTCAAGGGTCGTGCCAAGGTAGTAGGAGATGCCAAGCAAGTTGTGAATGATCCTGAAATTGACGTGGTCGTTGAGTTAATCGGCGGTTATGGCATTGCCAAAGAATTGGTCTTGGCTGCAATCAATAATGGCAAGCACGTGGTGACTGCCAATAAGGCACTTTTAGCTGTTCATGGCAACGAAATTTTTGCCGCTGCTCAAGCCAAAGGCGTGACAGTTAACTTTGAAGCAGCTGTTGCTGGCGGTATTCCAATCATCAAGGCGTTGCGTGAAGGTTTGACTGCCAACCGTATTGAATGGATCGCTGGCATCATCAACGGTACAACCAATTTCATTTTGTCTGAAATGCGTGACAAAGGTTTGGACTTCGATGTTGTTTTAAAAGAAGCTCAGCGTTTAGGTTACGCAGAAGCTGACCCAACATTTGATATTGAAGGGGTGGATGCAGCTCACAAAGCCACCATCATGAGTGCGATCGCGTTTGGTATACCGATGCAGTTTGATAAGGCTCACGTTGAGGGTATCACCAAGCTATCTGCAACAGATATCAAGTACGCCGAGCAGTTGGGTTACCGCATCAAGCTACTTGGAATCACCAAAAAAACCAAAGATGGTATTGAGTTGCGCGTTCATCCAACCTTGATTCCGGCCAAGCGTTTGATTGCTAACGTTGAAGGTGCGATGAATGCAGTGCAAGTGATGGGTGATGCTGTAGGAACAACTCTTTATTACGGTAAAGGTGCTGGTGCAGAGCCAACAGCTTCTGCTGTGATTGCAGATTTGGTGGATGTGGCACGTTTGCAAACGGCCGATCCTGAACACCGTGTGCCACATTTGGCATTCCAGCCAGGTTCAATGGTCAATACATCCATCATGCCGATGGGTGAGATCACTACCAGCTACTACTTGCGTTTGCGTGTTGCTGATGTGACAGGCGTGTTGGCTGATATCACTCGTATTTTGGCTGACAACAGTATTTCAATTGATGCCATGTTGCAACGTGAGGCTGGCGATGGTGAAAACCAAACCGATCTCATCATGTTGACACATGAGACCAAAGAGAAAAACATCTTGGCTGCTATTGCCAAGGTTGAGGCTTTGAAAACTGTTGAAGGTTCAGTCACAAAAATTCGTTTAGAAAACTTAAGTTAATTGAATTACGCAATGCGCTATATCTCAACTCGTGGTCATAACGCCCATCAAACGTTTTCAGAAATCCTTCTAGGCGGCTTGGCTGCTGATGGAGGTTTGTATTTGCCTGTCAAATATCCTCAAGTCACGACAGCTCAATTGGATGCTTGGCGTGGATTGTCATACGCTGATTTAGCATTTGAAGTTTTAAGCCTTTACTGCGATGACATCCCTCAGGAAGATTTGAGGGCTTTGGTCAGAAAAACGTACACGGCTGAAGTCTATTGCAATGGTCGTTCGGATGATTCGGCAACAGACATCACGCCGATTCATTGGTTGGGTGATGAGCAGGGAACTCGTTTAGGTTTGTTGAGTTTGTCCAATGGTCCAACTTTGGCATTCAAAGACATGGCCATGCAGCTCTTAGGTAACTTATTCGAGTACACCTTGAACAAGCAAGGTCAAGAGCTCAACATTTTAGGTGCCACTTCAGGAGATACCGGCAGTGCTGCTGAGTATGCGATGCGCGGCAAAAAAGGCGTGCGTGTTTTCATGCTCTCGCCAAAAGGCAAGATGAGCGCATTCCAAGTGGCTCAAATGTATTCCTTGCAAGATGAAAACATCTACAACATTGCTATTGATGGTGTTTTTGATGATGCACAAGATATTGTTAAGGCTGTGAGTAATGATCATGCATTCAAAGCTCGCCACAAAATTGGTACTGTGAACTCAATCAATTGGGCCCGCGTAGTGGCTCAGGTTGTTTATTACTTCCAGGGTTATTTATTGGCCACGAAAAACAGTTCTGAGAAAGTTTCATTCTGCGTACCTTCAGGCAACTTCGGTAATGTTTGTGCCGGTCATATTGCTCGCATGATGGGCTTGCCAATCGAAAAGCTGGTTGTTGCTACTAATGAAAATGATGTTTTAGATGAGTTCTTTAAAACTGGTGTTTACAGAGCGCGTAAATCAGCTGAAACTTTCCACACCACCAGTCCATCAATGGATATTTCTAAAGCAAGTAACTTTGAGCGATTCATCTATGACTTGATGGGTTGTGACGCTGCAAAAACTGCGCAGATGTTCAAGGATGTTGAAACCAAGGGTGGTTTTGATTTATCACAAGACCCTGCCTATAAAAACATCGCTCAATATGGTTTTGTTTCAGGTAAGAGCACGCATCTCAATCGTCTGGAAACAATCAGAGATATCCATGCTAAGTACAGCGTATTGATTGATACGCACACAGCGGATGGTGTCAAAGTTGCTCGTGAAAACCTGCAAAGCAATGTTCCGATGTTGGTCTTAGAGACAGCATTGCCAATTAAATTTGCAGAGACCATCGAAGAAGCCATTGGTCGAACGCCTGATCGTCCTGCGTCATTCATTGGTATAGAAAACAAGCCGCAACGCGTGGTTGATATGCCTGCGGATGTTCATCAAGTGAAAGACTTCGTTGCTGCCCACACGGGTTTGTGATTGATGAGTCAGGTTCAGAGTCAACAAAATCCTCCAACGATGACCAAGAGTTCTATACCGGTCATTGGATTTGTTGCTTACTCAGGGACTGGCAAAACGACCTTGATCGAGCAATTGATCACCTACTTGACTGAAAGATCTTACAAAATTTCAGTCATCAAACACACCCATCATCACTTTGATATTGATAAACCTGGCAAGGACTCTTATCGTCATCGAGAAGCGGGTGCCTCAGAGGTTCTGATGGTGTCCGATCAGCGCTGGGTCTTAATGCATGAGTTAAGACAATCTTCAGAGCCGACCATTGAGGAGCAGTTAAGTAAGTTATCCCCATGTGACTTGGTCATCGTTGAGGGTTTCAAAGACGCCAACATTCCAAAAATTGAGTTATGGCGTTTTGAACACGATGAGTGCGTAGCCAATCCTGTGAGAGCCAATCAAGATCTGTTCATTCAAGCAATTGCTTACCCAGGCGGTATCGATGCTGTGCACAAGCCAGATCTGACGAGAGATATCCCAGTGCTTGATTTGAATGATATTGAGCAGGTCGCTCAGCAAGTCCTTTCAATCACTGGTGTTTTAGCAAAATAAGTCTAAAACCATTAGACTAAGACCATGTCGCAAGCCGTGAACAAACCCCCCATGAAAACCGCAGCAGAGGCCCTTGAGCATCTATTGGCTCAGGCAATGCCTAAGGCTGAAATTGAAATGGTCAGCACACAAGATGCTTTGGGCAGAGTTCTCGCCAATGACATACTCAGTCAAGTCGATGTGCCTCCTATGAATAACACCCAGATGGATGGTTATGCCGTTCGTGTGGCGGATGTTCAGGCAGCGGGAAAAAGTTTTGTGGTTTCTCAGCGTATTCCAGCGGGGCATGTTGGAACTGAGCTCACATCTGGCACGATTGCCAGAATTTTCACTGGTGCGACCATCCCAGCTGGTGCCGATGCGGTGGTGATGCAGGAAGACTGCGTGGTGAACGGTGACATGGTCACAATCCAAGAAATACCCAAGCCAGGTCAATGGATCCGTCTACAAGGTGAAGATCTAAAAGCAGGGGGTGTGGCTTTAAGTAAAGGTACTTATCTCAGAGCTCAAGAGTTGGGTGTCGCTGCCTCTGCTGGATATGACCGATTACCAGTCATTAAAAAGATCAAAGTGGCTGCTTTTTTTACTGGCGATGAATTGACTCTGCCAGGTCAGCCACTGAAGCCTGGAGCTATTTATAACTCCAACAGAGATACCTTATTGGCCTGCATTCGTTCACTTGGTTGTGAAGCAACTGACTTGGGCATCGTGCCAGATACCCTGGAAGCTACTCGAGATGCTTTGCGACGTGCCAGCAAAGATCATGATTTGATCATCACCTCTGGCGGAGTGTCGGTTGGAGAAGAAGACCATATCAAGCCAGCCGTGACTGCTGAAGGTCGTCTAGATATGTGGCAAATCGCGATCAAGCCAGGTAAACCTTTGGCATTTGGCGCTGTCAAAAAGCATGGAGCTGAGCATTTAGAAACTTGGTTCATGGGTCTGCCAGGTAATCCAGTATCTAGTTTCGTCACATTCCTTTTATTTGTTCGACCATTCATTGCCAAACTGCAAGGAAGAGCTCATTCGAACACTCCTGTGATCATGATGCGTGCAGATTTTGATTGGCCAAAGGCTGATCGTCGCAATGAATTTTTGCGTGTGCGCATCAATGCGCAAGGTGGCTTGGATTTGTTTCCTAATCAAAGCTCAGGTGTTTTAACCAGCGCTTCATGGGCTGATGGTTTGGTTGATAACCCGCCATTACAAGCTATCAAGCCAGGTGATATGGTGAAGTACATCCCTTTTTCAGGAATGATTTAAGCTATCACTATGAAAATAACAATTAAATTCTTCGCCTCTTTGCGCGAGACCCTGAAAACATCAGAAGAACAGCTGGATGTTCCTGCGTCGGTTAAAACTTTGACCGATTTGCGTCAGCATTTGATGGGTAGGGGAGAGTCATGGGCTGAAGCACTGGCTGAGGGTAAAGCAGTGCGCATGGCTTTGAATCACCAAATGGTTGATGGTCATGTGGCCTTGATTGATCAAGCGGAGGTGGCTTTCTTCCCTCCAGTGACAGGCGGATAAATATGCCAGTGCGTATACAAACCGAAGACTTTGATCTCTCGCAAGAGATCAAACAATTAAGAGCTGGTGATGCACGAGTTGGTGCGGTCGCCACTTTTGTTGGCACAGTGCGTGATCGCAATGATGGTTCTGATGTTGCTGCAATGACTTTGGAGCATTACCCAGGCATGACCGAAAAGTCTCTTGAAGAAATCATTGAAAAAGCCAAGGCTCGTTGGGATATTTTTGATGTATTGATCATCCATCGTGTGGGTCCACTGAACATCGAAGATCAAGTCGTCCTAACGGCAGTGACCAGTGCTCATCGGGGCGAAGCTTTTGCTGCCTGCGAATATGTCATGGACTACCTCAAGACTTTAGCGCCATTTTGGAAAAAAGAAGATACCCCTGAAGGAGCTCGCTGGGTGGATGCACGCCTGAGTGATGATGAAGCCCTGAAGAAGTGGGAGTAATAGCAGTTCTTGCAAATACTCAAGCAAACTACATCAAGCGTTTAAATGGCGGCAAGCCTGCCAAAATCTTTTTGCCATAAGGTTTTGTTTTTAGTCGTTTATCTAAAACAATGATGGTTGCATGATCAGTTTCTGTTCTGATCCCGCGTCCTACCCATTGTTGCAACTTCAAAGCTACTGCGGGAACACTGATTTCATAAAAAGGATTGCCTTGATTCTTTTCTAGCCATTCTGATTTGGCTTCTTCCACCGGTGAGTCGGGTGGTGCAAATGGTAGCTTGGTAATGAGCACGGTCTCACATAATTTACCTGGAAGATCTAAGCCTTCGCCAAAACTTTGCATGCCAAACAAAATACTCCGATGACCATCATTGACGCGTGACTCATGCTGGCTGATTAATTTATTGCGAGGCATATCGCCTTGCATCAAGACATCTTGTAAAAAATCATCAGGCAAGTCGTCATGAACCTGTTTCATTTGTTTTTTTGATGTGAATAGAACTAAAGCCCCATGCTTTAAATCCTTTAGTTGCTTAGGGATTTCCTCTGACAGCTCATCAGTATGACCTTGGGCATTCGCGCTGGGGCAATTGATCATTTCTGGGACGATGAAGGTGCCTTGCTCTTCATAGTTGAACGGTGATTCAGCTTCAAGCGTATTTGTCTTTGGAAACCAGTTCAAACCAGTTTGCCCCAAGAAATACTGAAAATCGCCCATGGTTCTGAGTGTTGCTGAAGTCAGAACTGCTGCGGAACTGGTGGACCACAGTGTCTGAGCTAAATTTTGAGCCGCACTGATGGGTGAGGCATGCAGCTTGAAATCAAAGCTAGACCCTAAATCCTGCCACTCCACCCATTTAGCAATCGGAGGGTTTGCATCGGCTTGCATCAGGTGCCAGGTGTTTGACAGATTTTCAGTTTTTGATTGGTAGCTACCAATTTCTAAAATGGCAGGACTGAAAGAATCTTTATCAATGCTATTGTTTCTTTGATCATTCAGTTGTTGCAGAATTTTACTGATTCGATTGTTCAGTGCAATCGCTAGTGGTCCAATAGTTTCGGCATAACTACTGAACTCAGGACTCAACTCACCATTTTTAAAGCGATGAATAGCTTGCTCATGGGTCACAAAATTGGCCAACCTCAATGAATTGATCATTTGTTTGGTGTGCATGATCAAATCTTCAACATAAGCATGAACCTCTTCTACGACTTTGCCTGATGAGTCTGGTAGTAAGGCATCTGCACGTAAAACTGCTGCCATGATTTTCTCTAACCAGCGCGTGCTAGCAATCAAGCCTACCGATGAGGCAAAGTGTTTGATACCCACTTGAGGGAGATTGTGGGCTTCATCAAAGACATAGAGTGTTTCTGATGGATCTGGAAGTATCTTTGATCCTGAGGCAATTGTTGAAATCACCAAATCATGATTGGCAATGATCACGTCTGCTTTGACCAGATCTCGTCTGGCATTGAAATAAGGACAGACATTGAAGCGTTGGCAATGTCTGCCTAAGCATGAGCTTCTCTCTGCGGCAATTCTGGGCCACATGCTATCGGTGATCTCTGGGGGAGCGCTGTCTTTTTCACCATTCCATGAACCATCATTCAAGCTCAGGAGCGCATCTGCAAAACTATCTTTATCTTTTTCTTTAGGAGGTCCATCCCAATTAGCATCTTCAAACAGTGCTGTTTGTTTGGCTTTCCCGCTGACTTGTTCTAAACGAATGTTGCAGACATAACGACTTCGGCCTTTGGCCAAGGCATATTCAAAAGGAATGGGTGATAGATCTGCCAAATTAGGCAAATCTTTCTGCATCAGTTGTTCTTGGAGGGCAACAGTGCCGGTACTGATGATCACACGTTTATTCAGTAGTTTGCTAAAAACAATGGCTGGTATGAGATAACCGAGTGTTTTACCCACGCCTGTTTTGCCTTCAACAACAAGGATATTCTCCCCATCCCGGACGTCTTTCGAACTTTTAGCTTGGCTCAAGGTTTGCGCAATATGAGCAAACATTTGTTCTTGGCCAAGCCGAGTCTTAAAGCCGGGCCAATGAGCTTGAACCGCTTCATAAAACTCTTCGATTTTTTCTTGGATTTCTTTTAGGTTCTCGTTGCTCACACAAAAAATCCAGGTTTGAGGTTTTTAGGGAGCTTTTTGATCTGGTTTTCAGCCTTAGAAGCCTCAGAGCGGTTTTCAAAGGTCCGTTGGGCAATCAATTTGACTGGGCCTCTGCCACGAGTATATTTGGCGCCTGTGCCGTTGTTATGAGCGTTGATACGGTTCTCCAGGTCATTGGTGATGCCAGCGTAGTAGCTTCCATCAGAACATTCCAAGAGATATAAACACCATGACATCCCCCTATGATAAAGCCAGCGATTTATTTGATCTAAATCACTTGAAATAAAGCCATGTATACCCACATACTGGACATAGATAATGGGAGAAATCCATGAGATTAGATAAATTAACCAGTAAATTCCAAGAAGCTCTGGGCGAAGCCCAAAGCTTGGCTTTGAACGCTGATCACCAATACATCGAATCCGAACATGTCCTCTTAGCGATGCTTCAGCAATCTGATAGCACTGCTAAATCATTGATTAATCGTACCGGTGGGAATGCGCTTGCTTTGGAAAAGGCAGCTCAAGCCCTGCTGGCTAAGTTACCTCAAGTGCAGGGCACCGGTGGTGACGTGCAAATTGGCCGTTCTTTGGCAGCTCACTTGAATCTAACAGAAAAAGAGGCGACCAAGCGCGGTGATGATTTCATCGCTGGAGAGCTTTTCTTATTGGTCTTGAGTGACGATAAAGGTGACCTTGGTAAAGCGATCAAAGCCGCCGGCATAACCCGTAAAACTTTAGAGGCTGCTATTGAAGCAGTTCGTGGAGGACAGTCTGTGAATAGTGCTGATGCTGAAAATCAACGTGAAGCTTTAAAAAAATACACTCTCGATTTAACTGAGCGTGCACGCTTGGGTAAATTGGATCCAGTGATCGGTCGTGATGATGAAATTCGTCGTGCGATTCAAATCTTGCAACGCCGTACCAAAAACAATCCAGTGTTGATTGGTGAACCAGGCGTTGGTAAAACAGCCATTGTTGAAGGCTTGGCTCAAAGAATCATTGATGGTGAAGTCCCTGAAACTCTCAAAAACAAACGTGTATTGGTATTGGACATGGCCTTACTCTTGGCCGGTGCTAAATACCGTGGAGAGTTTGAGGAGCGTCTTAAAGCCGTTTTGAATGATGTCGCCAAAGATGAAGGGCAGACGATTGTTTTCATCGATGAAATACACACCATGGTGGGTGCCGGTAAATCAGAAGGTGCCATGGATGCCGGCAATATGCTCAAGCCTGCTTTGGCTCGTGGCGAATTGCATTGCATCGGTGCAACAACTTTAGATGAATATCGCAAATACATTGAAAAAGATCCTGCGCTAGAGCGCCGCTTCCAAAAAGTGATGGTAGAAGAGCCTAGTGTTGAGGCGACGATTGCGATCTTGCGTGGTTTGCAAGAGCGCTATGAGCTTCACCACGGTATTGAGATCACTGATCCTGCAATCGTAGCAGCAGCAGAGTTATCTCACCGCTACATTACAGACCGTTTCTTGCCAGATAAAGCAATTGATCTCATTGATGAGGCTGGTTCACGGATTCGGATGGAGATTGACTCTAAGCCTGAGGTAATGGATAAGCTTGAGCGTCGCCTGATCCAATTAAAGATCGAACGCGAAGCTGTGAAAAAGGAAAAAGATGAGGCATCCCAGAAGCGTCTTGCGCTCATTGAAGATGAGATTAAGCGTCTTGGCGCTGAATACGCTGACCTAGAAGAAATCTGGAAGGCAGAAAAAGGCGCAGTATTGGGCGCCGCTCATCTTAAGGAAGAGATTGAAAAAGTGCGCGCAGATATTGCCAAGTTGCAACGCGAAGGCAAGCTTGAGAAAGTTGCTGAGTTGCAATATAGCAAATTACCAGAGCTCGAAGCTAAGCTCAAGTCTGCTGCTGCAGCTGAAGCTAAGGATGATAAAAATGGTGTTGTGAAGAATAAACTGCTTCGCACCCAAGTT
>CALKUJ010000302.1 GCA_937996825.1 uncultured Polynucleobacter sp.
ATCATGTCTCAACCTCCCCTGAATTTAGAGATTGAGGATGAAATTTTCATGCCCAATCCTTTGGTTCTGGTTGCGCCAAAAGATTCACCTCTAGCCAAGAAAAAGATGATTGATATGGCCAGCCTCAAAGACGAACAGTTTATTTTTAGAGAAAAAGGTTCTGGCACAAGAATGGCGATTGATGCTCACTTCAAGAAATTGAAGTTCAAACCAGATGTGCGCTTGGAGCTTGGTAGCAACGAGGCGATCAAAGAAGCTGTGATTGGTGGCTTGGGATTGGCAGTTTTATCAAAGTATTCATTGAGTGAAGCCAGCACTCAGAATGAAGTGGCGATTTTGCGCTGCGCAGACTTTCCAATTGAAACAAGTTGGCACATCGTGAGACCCAAGGGCAAAAAGTTATCGCCGATCGCCAGCATTTTTAAGAAACATTTGACAGAACAAGCCAAGGCTTGGAGGTAGTGAGAGTCTCAGAACTCTCACTGATCAAAGTTTTAAACGTTGAAGCGTCGCTTACTGCGCAATCAACTTCGCGTCTTTGAGCTTAGGCTCTAATGCATGACCTTTGCGTGCGCGATTGGCCGTGAATGACTTCAGAGTTTTCGCATCTAAAGCGGCTTCAGTTGGCTTACCAGCTCTTCCAAGACCAGCGATGATGGCGCCTGCTGGACCGACCGCAATGGCTGACTGTAAACGTTCAGATTTATCAAGGTCCATCAAGATCACGCCTTTACCACCGGTTGGCAAACGCTTCAAATCATCCAATGAGAAGACCAAGAGTCGACCATTTTCTGATAAGCAAGCGACTTGCTTCATGCCCTCTTGTACTTTGGCTGGTGCCAATGGCGCATCACCTGGAGCAAATTTAGCATCGACACCCACGAATGATTTACCCGCTTTATTACGAGTTGTCATGTCTGCCACATTTGCCAAGAAACCATTGCCTGATTTCATGGACAACAAGAGCAAGTCGTCATTGTGTCCGGCGTAGTAAGCCACCATCTGCGTACCAGCCGCTAAGTTCACGAAACCAGTTAATGGAGATCCATCACCTCTGGCACCTGGTAATTCTGCGACAGGTACGGTGTAAACACGACCATTACTACCAAAACCAAGCACCACGTCAGTAGTACGACATTCAAAGGTGCCATACATACCATCGCCTGCTTTGAAACTGAATTGCTGTGGATCATGGTCATGACCTTGACGAGCTCTGACCCAACCGCGTTGAGAAACAATCACAGTGACTGGCTCATCGATCACTTTGGCTTCTGCCACTGCTTTCTTCTCTTCCTGAATCATGGTGCGACGCTCATCACCGAAGGTCTTCATATCAGCTTCAATTTCTTTGATGATGCGTTTGCGCATATTGCTATCACTGCCCAAGATGCTTTCCAAGTCTTCTTTTTCAGCATTGAGCTCTTTGAGCTCTTGCTCAATCTTGATGGCTTCCAATCTTGCTAGCTGACGCAAGCGAATTTCTAAGATATCTTCAGCTTGACGCTCAGAGAGTTTGAAAGCTGTCATCAAATCAGCTTTTGGCTCATCACTACCACGAATAATTTTGATGACTTTATCGATGTTAAGAAGAACTAATTGACGGCCTTCTAGGATATGGATGCGGTCATTGACCTTGCTCAAGCGATGTTTGGTTCTGCGGGTCACGGTGGCAACACGGAACTCGATCCACTCGCTCAGGATTTCACCAAGACCTTTTTGGCGTGGTCGACCATCATTGCCAATCATCACCAAATTGATTGGTGCATTTGATTCCAATGAGGTGTGAGCCAATAAGGTGGTCACGAATTCATTCACATCGATGTTTTTAGTCTTTGGTTCAAAGACCAAACGAACAGCCGCATCTTTGCTTGATTCATCACGCACAGAATCCAATAAGCTCAAGATGGTTTGCTTGAGATTGTTTTGTTCAGGCGTTAGGGTTTTCTTACCAACTTTGACTTTAGGATTGGTGAGTTCTTCGATTTCTTGTAAAACTTTTTGTGTTGAAGTGCCTGGCGGCATTTCTGTCACAACCAATTTCCATTGGCCACGAGCCATGTCTTCGATCACCCAGCGGGCTCTGACTTTTAAGCTGCCACGACCGGTTTGATAGATTTGCGAAATTTCCGCATGAGAAGAAATGATTTGTGCGCCACCTGGAAAGTCAGGGCCTGGCACATGACTCATTAATTCATCATGAGAAATCTTTGGATTTTTCATGAGTGCAATGGCTGCACTCGCCACTTCTTTTAGATTGTGTGATGGCACTTCGGTGGCCATACCCACCGCAATACCTGAAGCACCATTCAAAAGAACAAAAGGCAATCTTGCTGGCAACAAACGAGGTTCTTGCATGGAACCGTCGTAGTTGGGTATGAAATCAACAGTGCCCTCATCGATTTCATCTAAGAGCAAACTGGCAATTTTTGTGAGGCGCGCTTCGGTGTATCGCATCGCCGCAGCACCATCACCGTCTCGTGAACCAAAGTTACCTTGACCATCAATCAATGGATAGCGCAATGAGAAATCTTGCGCCAAACGAACCAAGGCGTCGTATGCAGATTGGTCACCATGTGGGTGAAATTTACCCAACACATCACCAACCACACGCGCACTCTTCACTGGCTTTGCATCAGCGCGCAGATTCATTTCATTCATCGCAAACAAAATACGGCGCTGCACAGGTTTTTGACCATCAGCCACTTCTGGCAAAGCACGACCCTTCACCACGCTGATAGCGTAGTCAAGATAGGCTCTCTCAGCATAGGTAGCCAAGGTTAATGAATCTACATCAGCCGTGTTTGGCGCCACGCGTGACGCTGCTGGTGCTGTAGCCACTGGCTCAGATTCATCGCCCATATCGGCGAATAAATCTGGTTCTTGATTCGGATTGTTTTTCTTTTTACTCATTCGGTATTTTTCTTAGTTCTTACGACTTAAATATCTGCTTCAACTTCATTGCCACGTTCTTCAAGCCATGTTTTGCGTGCACCTGATTCTGATTTACCCATCAACATGTCCATGGTTTTGACTGTTTCATCTTCGCCCAAGGCACCCTCAGTGACAGGCAATAAACGACGCGTGTCAGGATTGAGCGTGGTGTCCCAAAGTTGTTCGGCATTCATCTCACCCAAACCTTTGAAGCGGCTGATTTGCCAACTGCCCTCACGCAAACCTTCTTTGCGCAATTTATCTTCGATGGCTTTTAATTCGCCCTCATCCAAAGCATAGAGTTTTTGTGCAGGCTTTTTACCGCGCGCTGGAGCATCTACTCGGAATAAAGGTGGGCGAGCAATGTACACGTGACCACGTTCCATGAGTTTCGGGAAATGCTTGTAGAACAATGTGAGCAATAAAACCTGAATGTGCGCACCGTCCACGTCCGCATCAGACAAGATACAAATCTTGCCGTAACGCAAGTTACTCAGATCGGGCTCATCGTTACTACCGTGAGGATCGACACCAATGGCCACAGCGATGTCATGAACTTCATTGTTGGCAAACAAGCGATCACGCTCTGCTTCCCAAGTGTTCAAAACTTTACCGCGCAAAGGCAAGATCGCTTGGTATTCTTTATTACGACCCATCTTGGCTGAACCACCAGCAGAATCGCCCTCAACCAAGAAGATTTCGTTCATCGCAATGTCTTCGCTCTCGCAATCAGTTAACTTACCTGGCAAGACCGCAACACCTGATGATTTTTTCTTTTCAACTTTTTGACCGGCACGGGTTCTGGCTTGAGCTTGCTTGATCACAAGTTCGGCTAATTTTTTACCGTAATCCACATGCTGGTTCAACCAAAGATCCAATGCAGATTTAACAAATCCGGAAACCAAACGGACCGCATCACGAGAATTCAAACGCTCTTTGATCTGTCCTTGGAACTGTGGGTCCAAGACTTTGGCTGATAAAACAAAAGATGCGCGTGCAAAAACGTCTTCGGACCAAGCCACCCAATGAACAGGGTTTTGGGCATGTTGTAACAAATAAGGGGAGCTTTCGTTGCCGAGTTGGTTGGCCATATGCTTAAAATTTGACTAAAGAAGAACTATATTTGCCCTAGATATTTTACTGTGCAACAAATACGCCCCTACAAAGTTCTGCTTTTTTTAGTCTTGGTGATGTCACTTTTGTACATTCCAAGTACACTTATTCCTGAAGAAGGCGTCACATGGCTTGGTGTAAAGTGGCGGTTTTTACCCTTCGAGCGCGTCTGGGTAGCTAAAAAACAAGTCAAGAAAAATATCGAAAAAATTGTAGCAGCCGTCGACACCTCTAACATCAACGACGACATCAAGCACATCGGTAAAAGCACAGGCCAAACCGGCCTTCCGGAAGGTGGATTATTGGCCAGCGAGACCGCCAATCCACTGCAAATGAGTGGCAGTGCCATATCCAAGCTCCACCGTTTTTTTAGCGCCCTTGAGGGTGCTGCTGAGGGGCAAAAAATCAGCATCTTTCACTACGGTGACTCTCAAATTGAGGGTGACCGCATGACGGGTTACATCCGGCAGCGGATCCAACAACAATTTGGCGGTATTGGCCCAGGTTTCATTCCTGCCTACAACGTATACAACACACAAAGCTTCAAGCAAAAAGTATCGCCAAATTTCAAGCGGTATACTGCTTTTTGGCCTCCAAAAATGAGCTCTCGCCGTTATGGTGCGCTCCTGTCCTCAGCCACTTTTGATGTAGCCTATTCAGAAGGCCCAAAAACACCACTTCCGACCGAAGCTTGGGTAGAAATCGCGCCTTCGCCGTCTGCCTTTACACGTGCCCGCACCTACAGTCAGGTCAAATGTTATTACAACAGTTGTTATGCGCCTTGTTCGGTCAAGATTTACGAGAACGACAAACTCATCCACGAAGACTCTTTGGTCGCCGATGGCGGACATCATGTCTTACCGCTGAGTTTTGGCCACACACCCGTCAAATTGCGGTTTGTTTTCTCCTCTACCAAAAGCCCTATTTTTACTGGGTTTAGTTTAGATGGCGATGTAGGTGTTGCGGTCAATAATGTCGCAATGCGCGGCTCTTCTGGCCACGACCTCAGCTCTTCTGATGCCAGTATTTTTGCACAAATGCACCGAGAGGCCAACACCAAATTATTCATTTTGCAATTTGGCGGCAACTCCGTTCATGCCTTCCGCGACAGCAGCAGTGTGCGCTATTACATCAGTTCATTGAAAAACCGCATCAATTATATTCAAAAATTGGTACCCGACG
>CALKUJ010000303.1 GCA_937996825.1 uncultured Polynucleobacter sp.
ATTCGGCCGAGCCAGCCTGGCTTACCAGGCCTCCTTGTCGAAAACGCCGGGTTCGTGATCGCGACTGCGTCAACCCAACGCTTTTTTCACACGTTCCGGCGACATCGGTAAAGCGCGAAGACGCTTGCCCGTGAGCTGGAAGATGGCATTGGCGATGGCTGGCGCAACCGGTAACACACCAACTTCGCCCATACCCGTGGGGGGGGCATCTGATTTGACGATTTTGGTATGAATTTCGGGCATGTCACTCATGCGCAATACAGGGTAGTCATGGAAGTTCGACTGCACGACGGCCCCGTTCTTGATCGTCAATTCTTCGATTAGCGCAACCGACAAGCCAAAGACGGCAGCTCCCTCAAGTTGAGCCAATACGTTCGTGGGTTGAATCGCCAATCCTGGATCAACGGCGAGCCACATTTGGTGAACTTTAATTTTTCCAGTTTGTCGGTTCAACGAGACCTCGACAACGCCAGCGGACAAACTGCCGTGGTAGTCCGAAAATGCAATACCTAATCCTCGACCATTGCGCTTGCGCTTCCAATCGGACATTTTTGCGACTTCTCGCAAAACGCTATTAGCGCGCGCATCGTGTTGCGTTAACTGCAAGCGCATGGCCAGCGGATCTATTTTTTTAGCTTGTGCCACCTCATCTAAAAAGCATTCAACCGCAAATTTATTGTGTCCTGCGCCAATGCCTCGGAAAGCATGAACACGCATACCGCGAATCTCGCGCACGGCTTCTGCCGTGGCGTCGGTGATGTTGTAGTGGGGTAAGTCCAAGCCGTTCCAACCGATGTAGTCTTTTCCGCCTGTCGCCTGAAAGCGCGGCGGTGAGGCAATGGCATCAACGTTCTCAGCGACCAAACGATGGCGCCATCCAATCAGGTTACCAGCGTCATCTAATCCAGCCCGCATGACATGGTGCGTCATGGGTCTTGGACGGGCTGCTGCCATGTCATCTTCTCTTGTCAAGAGAAGTTTGACGGTTTGCTTGGTGATGTTTGCCAACACAACTGCTTGTGCAATGGTGTCGGGCGCAATACGGCGACCGTAACCCCCACCTAGCAGTTGTTGATGCACTTTAATTTTGTCTGGTGTTGTTTTCAAAATACCTGATGCAGCCACAGTGCCTAAGAACGCAAATTGTGAGCCAGTCCAAATTTCGGCCGACTGACCATCTGCACCGATACGCGCAATGCAGTTCATAGGTTCGAGTTGTGCGTGGTAGCAGTGTTCGGTCCAGTAGGTGGCTTCAAGTGTTTGTTTGGCATTGACCATCGCCGTGTTGGAATCGCCCCTTTTAAAGGTCTCCATTGTTTTGGCGTTTGGATCAATGCCTTTATCAGCATATTCTTTTTTAGCTTTTTCGGAATCAAAGGTAGCAGCGATCGCACCTGTCGTGTTCCATGTGACTTTTTGCTTGAGCACATTGCGTGCAAGTCGTGTGGCATGGACGCTATCGCCAATAACGGCGACCCCAAACGGCAGCGGAATGATTCGGCTAATACCTGGAATCGCCATCGCCTCGTCGTTATTCACATTTTCAGCCTTAGCACCTTCCATGGGCGCTTCCAGAATGGTTGCGTAAACCATATCCGGTACGTTCACATCAATACCAAATTGCGCGGTGCCATTGGTTTTTGATTTCACATCTGTACGACCAATGTCTGTACGGCCAATTAATTTGAACTGCTCCGGTTTTTTCAAGTCACCATCGCTTATTTTTGGCAGTTCTGCGGGGAGCGTCGCAAATTGAGCCACTTCACCATAGCTGATGCGTTGGTTAGATTTCGCATGTATCACGTAGCCTTGGTCAGTCGTCAATTCAGTTGTCGGTACGTTCCACTTGGTGGCGACAGCCTGAACCAAGACAAGCCTTGCTTGCGCACCCAAAATACGTAGTGGCTTGAAGTAGCCGGCGACGGCGACACTGGCGAGCGAAGCTTGACCGCCGTTTAACAAGGGATGTGGGTTGCCATAAACTTTGGGATTCGGAGGGGCAAACTCTGCTTTTACTTTTGCCCAGTCTGCATCTAATTCTTCTGCCAAGATCAAAGGCAGGGCGGTGAGCGTTCCTTGCCCCATTTCTGCGACTGGTACCACCAACGTGATGATGTCATCGGTGCCAATCGTGATCCAAGCATTCACTTTGAATTCACTTTCGTTGGCCTGTGCGGCTTGGCCTAGTAGCCCTGTGCCGCCTAAAGCCAACGAAAACGTTAAACCGCTAGCGCTGGCCAAAAAGGTGCGGCGTTTCATATCAGTTGTGTGTTGCGAATTTGTCATGGCTTAGGCTTCCTTCGCTGCGCGTTGAATGGCTTTGATAATGCGCTGGTAAGTGCCGCATCTGCAAATGTTGCCGTCCATGTGGGCGACGATTTCTTCACGGGTTGGATTTTTCTTTTTATCGAGCAAAGCTGCGGCTTGCATGATTTGCCCCGACTGGCAGTAACCGCACTGTGGCACCTGTTCTGCGATCCATGCTTTTTGTAATTTGTGTTCACCAGTGGAAGACAAGCCCTCAATGGTGGTGATCTTTTTATCCACCACTGTAGAGACAGGGGTGACACAAGAACGCGTAGGTTGACCGTCAACATGCACTGTGCAAGCGCCGCATTGGGCAATCCCGCAGCCAAATTTGGTTCCTGTGAGTTTGAGTTCGTCACGAATCACCCAGAGCAATGGTGTCTCGGGCGATTTGTTGATTTGCGTTGTTTTGCCGTTGACGTTGAGTGACATGCTGCTCATGCGCGCCCCTTTCTGAGGATAGGTAGGATCAAGATCTCCCATTGTTTTTAGATATCACATAACTTTTTGTCGGGGTTTACGCTTGCACATGTCGCGCATGTTTCACAACCTAGACTTTAGACAAGGCTTGTTGTTCTCGTATCTTGACCAGCTGTGTGGGTTCAAATCCAAAAAGCTCATTCATGCTGAATAAAAACGTACGCCTAAACCATGTCTACAAGTTAGGGGAACGCCATACGGGACCCATTGGTTATAGGTTGTGCAATGGAAGTGCAGTTTTGTAGCGCACCTGCTTCAGCGCAAAACTGGATCGAATCTTTTCAACCTGTGCGATCGGTGAGAGCTGCTCAAGGATGAAGCTCTCTAAAGCGGGCATGTCAGGGACTGCCACGCGCAAGAGGTAATCCTCATCCCCGGTCATCAAGTAGCACTCCATCACCTCATCGCGCAAGGTGATGCGCTCTTCAAACTCTTGAAGTGCCTGGCGACTTTGTTGCTTGAGGCTGATCGAGATAAACACGTTCAGATGCAGCCCTAAATGCTTGGCTTCAAGCAAGGCGACGTATTGCCGGATCAGGCCGCGTTCCTCCAACGCTCGCACACGGGCTAAGCAAGGCGACGGCGATAAATGAACCCGACGGGCAAGCTCGACGTTGGACAGACTTGCATCGGCCTGAAGCTCTTCAAGAATCTTCAAATCGGTGGCATCTAGATTGCTTCCTCTGTCCGCATCCTCCACGTAGTCTTTACCATTAAATAGCTCAAAAATGAGGTATTTCTTATTTAATATGGTATACATCTGCGCTGAATCTGCCAAGGTAACATTCGCGGATTTCGTAGTTGATTGGAAAAAAGGGAAGCTCGATATCTCAGGTAAGACTCTGGGAACATACAACTCACAGCTGAGGCTCCATCTGCTTCCATCATTCGGCGAGCGCAAGCTGACTTCAATCACCACTTCAGACATCAAGAAGTGGGTTGCATCTCTGGCTGACTCTGGAGTTGGTGCGACAACTATTCGACAGTCCTACCGATTGCTGCACCAGATTATGCAGGCAGCATTGGAAGACGAACTACTAGGCCGAAACCCTGCGATCGGCATCAAACTTCCTAAGATCACAACTAAGCCAAAGCAGGGCCTAACTGCCAAAGAACTTTATGCTCTGGCTGATGAATGCGGGCCTTATCGATCACTGGTTATCTTCCTGGGTACTTGCGGACTTCGCGTCAACGAAGCGCTTGCTCTTCGAGTCGAGGACTTTGACCTAGATGCCAAGGCGGTCAA
>CALKUJ010000304.1 GCA_937996825.1 uncultured Polynucleobacter sp.
TGCCTGCGCTGCTGGAATTTGCGCAAACCCATTCGCACATTGAATTGGTGATGGACTTTTCAGACCGCCGCAGCAAGCTGATTGAAGAAGGCATTGATGTGTCGATTCGCATCACCAGCCGTTTAGAGCCAGGCGACATCGTGCGCAAATTGGGCGAGTCGCGTTTGCTCACGGTGGCCTCACCGCAATACCTGGCAGAGCACAGCCACCCCAAGCACCCACGCGATTTGGCGCAGCATGCGTGCTTGGTGTACTCGCAAGACTTTCAATCGACCTCTTGGCGCTACCGCGCCAAAGACGGCGAAACCGATGTGACCGTTCGCCCACGCTTAGCCGCCAACAACGGCGAAGCACTGCTGCAAGCCGCAGCGCAAGGCTTGGGCATCACACGCCCGCCCGACTTCATGGCGCAACCCTATTTAGACAACGGCAGTGTGGTGGCGGTGTTGCCCAAATTTGAGCCCGAGCCACTGGGCATTTATGCCGTGTTGCCCAGCAACCGGTACATCCCACATCGGGTGTCGGTGTTGATTGATTTCTTAGCTGAAGCGTTGAAACATGACATGTAGTCTTGTCAAGCATTCACGCTTTAAGTAAATACAAAAAACTACGGTCATAAGTTCGTGCTTTAAACTCCGCCACGACCTATTTCCTACATCGCCCTACGTCACATGTCCAGCACCGAACATTTAGAAAATCGCTCACGACATGTGATTGAGCAACGCCATCGTTTGTTGGCCGACTATGCCAACGATGTCATTTGGACAATGAGCTTAGAAGGTGCGATCACCTACATCAGCCCCGCTGTTTTTCAGCTACGTGGGCTGACGCCAGAAGAGGCCATGGCTCAACCACTTGATCAAATCTTGACGCCACCGTCACAACCTGTGGTGGGTCAATATTTCTCGGATGTCTTAACGGCAGTTCAACAAGGTGAGGCGCCTCCAAATTTCAAAGGCAATTTGGAGTACTACCGCAAAGACGGCTCAACATTTTGGACCGAAGTATTGGCTTTCCCCGTGGCGGACGCCGACGGCACGTTGATTGAAATTTTGGGCGTCACGCGTGACATCAGTGCGCGAAAACTTTACGAAGATGAACTCAAAGCGGCTCGTGATGCCGCCGAAAAAGCGAATCAAGCAAAAAGTGAATTCGTGGCGCACATCAGCCACGAAGTTCGTACGCCCATGACTGCGCTACTGGCTTACATGGAACAAGCTATTCAGACCGGCAACATGCAAGAGCAGCGCGAGCTATTAGAAAAAGCACGCACATCGGGCGACTTGTTGCTGCATCTCATGAATGACATTTTGGATTTCTCCAAGATCGAATCTGGAAAATTGGCGATCAAAGAAACCCCTTTTGTTTTAAACGAGGTCACGAAGCAAGTCAGCGATCTTGTCGCATCCAGCGCCAAAGCAAAGGGACTGGATTTTGGAGTCGTCTTCAACGTAGATGCGCAAACACGGTTGCTGGGCGATGCGCCACGTCTGACGCAGGCGTTGCTAAATTTGGCCAGCAATGCTGTGAAGTTCACAGACCAAGGTTTTGTTCGCATTCACGTGACGCAAGTCACAAACCACGCGAATGAAATCACCTTGAACTTTGCAGTGCAAGACTCCGGCCCCGGACTATCCGCCCACATGTGTGAACGCGTGTTTGAGCGTTTTGTACAAGGCGAACACCACCATTCCACGCACACCAGTGGCACTGGGTTGGGTCTGCCTATTTGCAGACAACTGGCCCAGCTGATGGGTGGCGATGCTGGTGTGGAGTCTGTATTGGGTGAAGGCTCGACGTTTTGGTTCACCGCCACTGTCATACGACAAATAGAAGCAACGACGTTGCACGCACCTCACAGTCCATCGATACCAGTATCACGCGAGAAACTTAGCGGACTTCGTGTTTTGATCGTGGACGACGACGACGCAGTGCGTGATGCCATATGTCGCCTTCTCAAAAGCAATGGCATGCAAGTGGACTTCGCCATCAGCGGACATACAGCATTGGAAAAGCTCAGCACTCAAACCTACGACATGCTGCTCGCCGACGTCTGTATGCCAGAGATGAGTGGCATTGAGTTGACTCAAGCGCTTCGACAAAATGCCAAATCCCCTATCAAAATCATTGGGGTATCTGCAGGCGCTTTCGACAAAGATCGTCAAGCTTGTCTAGAAGCGGGCATGAATGACCATCTGTCAAAACCGTTCAAGGTGAACGATTTGTTGAACAAAATTCAACTTCATGCCTTCGCTAATAACTAATGCAAAAAATCTATTTAGCAATCAGTTCTTTGCAGATAAGAATATTTTCAGACTCTTATTTTTAACCAAGATCTTTGACACGCAAAAAGCGTACACCTGAAGGCGTATTCACATCTAGGTAAGGGCAAATTAGCATCCATGCCCCCACGTAGATAAGTTGAAGCATGACCGCTGTTCAATCGCTACTCGACAGGGTGCGCCTGAATGAGAAGCAAAAGTTAGACACGCTTTGTGAATGGCTGTTAGATCACCTACACGACCGCATCGGTTGGAGTGTGCTGATTGAACGTTCAAAAATGTCTAACGAAGAGTTGCATCGCATCTTCATGCTTCACCACAACATGAGCCCGATGCAGTGGATCAGCATGCAGCGCGAACAACTCGTGAAGTCAACAAGCTCTTATAAAGTTATCACCCTCGATTCCAGGAGCCATCATGGCTGAATTCAAGATCCTCATCACCAGCCAAAAAGGTGGCGTGGGCAAAAGCACTGTGTCGGCCAACTTGGCAGCGTACTTATGCAGGCAAGGTCGCAAAGTGGCATTGTTAGATTTTGATTTGCATGGCTCATCGAGCAAATGGCTGGAGGGTGCACCACCGATTGGCATTGATATTCATCATGAGCCTTTGCCACTTGAGATTGGCGGAACACGCCCCGTGCATGAAGCCAAACAAAAGCTGCGCAGGCTGTGTTATTCGAATGACATCGTGATTTCAGATTTGACATGGAGCGACTCCATGACCGCAGAGCTCTTGTTTGAATACGACTTGGTGATTGTTCCAACTTCAGTCTCTGAAATTGAGCTGAATGCGACCTCGGATTTTTTAGAACGATTTCGTTGGGTATTTGAATCAACCATTCATACGCCACCCAAGCTCTTGCTCAGCCCCACGCGTGTTCACAACGATCAAATGTCAGACACAACGTTGTTTAAACAGCACTTTCCATTCCGCTTGATCTTGGCACCGGCTATTTTGGAAGGTCAATCCGCACGTCAGATGTACAAGCGCGGCTACTTGTGTGATTTGACGGATGCCTGCGGTACGTCATTCAACGAATTTGGCAGCGCTGTTCTTGAGGCGATTGAACTCATCACCCAAAACAAAGCCAAACTTGCCACGGACAGCAACAGTCGCATGAAGGCCTTGCTGAAACTGGCAGCCCAATACGAAGCCTCGTTAAGCTCAATGCTCTCCATCAAAAGCCGTTCATCCACTGTTGCACCACAGCCATCGACGCCTGCCAAGTACTGAGCTGGCGTGGGCTTAGTTGAAGTTGTGTGTCAACGCTAAGAAGCTTGAGGTTTGACTTTTAGACGTAACCAAAGGGCTATTCGTCACAGCACTGTCAAACCACTTTTTACGGACTTGATACGTCAAGCTCAGGTTTTTCGCCAAGGGATATTCAGCCGTTAAACCTAAGTTAGGGCTGAGCGAGCTTTGCGCAGAATAAGAGGCTAACCCGCTGGAAGCCGCCTCAGCAGCGCTCACCCCATAGAGATGTTGCACATATTTCGCGCTGCGGCGCTCAAATCCGAATTGAGGATAGAAGTGAAGACCTGCCGCACGAAACTTAGCGGCATACATCAAGTCCAACAAATGGCCGCCCGAGTTGGGATCATAAAAACTGTACGCAAAGAAAGCGCCGTAATCAGTTTTCTGAAACGTACCGAAACCAATCGGCAGAGGACTGGTGCGATCACCAATACCTGCTTGCGCAGATTTGTAACCTTCTAGCGTGACACGTGCAGAAATCTCCAAGTGACCCGCACCCAATGGCATGGTTTTGTAGCCTAGGGTGTTGATACGCGCATAAAAAGGACCGTAGTCAGCATACGCGTAGGGCAGCGCAGTCGTGCTGCTATCCGTCGTGCGTGTGATCGCTGGCGTGCGATACACAGCTACACCTAGATCACCCTGAAGCGCATGAGTATCTTGAGCCCCAGCACCCGTCGTGCAAATGATTAAGCAACCCAAAACGATGCTTCGAGTTTTGAAGGAATGTGCAAAAAGTGCCATGGCCTGATGTTATCGCGCAGCCATGACAATGCCTTCTATCGCAACCGCACCTTGATGTCCGGTATTTGTATGCGATTAACGCTACCATTTACAGCCTATGCTGCAGTACGAAACCGTTCCCGTTACCCCCTTCCAACAAAACTGTTCTATCGTCTGGTGCGATGAAACGATGAAAGCTGCGATCATCGATCCAGGCGGAGATTTGCCCCTGCTAGAAGCTGCTTGCAAAGCGCTTGGTGTGACACTCGAACAAATCTGGATCACTCACGCGCACATTGACCATGCGGGCGCCACAGCCGACTTAGCAGAAAAGTTAAACCTGCCCATCATCGGGCCACACGAAGGTGACCAGTTTTGGATTGATGGCTTGCCGCAAGCAGCCGCCAACTATCGCTTCCCGCCTTCACGCCCCTTTACGCCAACACGTTGGCTACACGACGGTGACACTGTGGCCCTAGGCACACACACATTGCAGGTGCGCCACTGTCCAGGCCACACACCTGGGCACGTGGTGTTTT
>CALKUJ010000305.1 GCA_937996825.1 uncultured Polynucleobacter sp.
GTTGCTTTTGTGCTTTTTCGTAAGCGTTGGGGGGACTGAGGTTTGGGGCATGAGGGGACCTTTCAAAATCTATGACTACATTCAGACGGTTCAAGGATTACGCTGAATCACAAGCACAGTGCGCTCTAGCTCAGAAGAAACGATGAGGGGTTCGGGGGCAGGAATCACCTGCAGTTGGATTTGCGTTGAAGACACTCCCGCAGAAATCAACGCTTTGCGCACTGAGACCAGTCGCGCAAACGCCTCTCTGGACAAACGTTCATTGGTTGGGTCACTGATCACGACCAGCGACCATTTCTTTTGTGACGAACGGTCTATTTCAGCGATCCATGCCCCCATCGGAGATGTGGTGTATTGATTGATCTCAAATGCGACGTGGGTAACAGAACCGCCATTAGCCAAAAAGCTGATGAATTGCTCCACCGTGGTGTAAGTGCTACCGGAAGCTTTAGATCCGATACCCTCACCACCTTTAGCTACCGGGTCGACAAAACGTATCTCTTTGACATGCAGAGACTCGTTTGGCTTGGGGGCCTCATAAACAGGATCGAGCCTTGAGGGCGGTGGCAATGAGAGCGATGCCACCAATTCGCGGCGCAGCCTTTGTCTTTCTTGCTCTGTGCTTGCTTTTCGCAGTGCTTCCAGCTTGAGCTGCGTCGCACGCTGCTCTGCCAAGAAGGCTTCTCCATTCAAAGACACCAATCCAATCGTGAATACACCAACAAGGAACAACAGGTTGAGCACCACATTGATCAAAGCGTCCACATAGGCGGGCCAGAAGTTGATTTCTTCTCGCGTCACTTGCCCCATCACCGTCCCCTTCCAGAGTTAATGGCATCCTTCGGCGCGATGTAAACGACAATTTCGCCTTGGGCATAACCCGGCGGAGGCGTCGTGGACTTTTGCAACCGCAATTCAATTTGTCGCTCAGCGATGTTTTGTTCCACCAAAATCTTGCGAGCTGACAGCATGAGCCTATAAACGGTACGCTCCATCAAGTCGTTACCAGACAATGTGGTGGACCAAATCAACCATGGGCCATCGATTGCGCCTTTGATTTGCTGAATGGAAGCAATGACTTCAGCGCGTTGTGCAGCAGGGATATCAGAAACATTTGCTCCGAACACCAGCTTGATTTGCCGTAATGGGGTTCCTGGTTTGATGTTTTCCGGCTCTTGATCCAAACTGATTGGCTTGGGTGTGGGAGACTTGGTGGACCGCTCAGGTGAAATACGTTCTGAAGATTTGGTTTGAGCCACCAAAAGAGGATCTGCTCGCAAAATCTCTTTCATATATGCTGCGACGAGACTTCCCACCTGCGTTAATGCGAAGACCAAAATGGCCAAAAGCAAAAGCAAGCTGAGCACAAGGCTCGCAACTGCAGCCACATAGCCTGGCCAAATCGATGGGGCATTGTTTGAAAGTTTCATTTCGTAATCGGCCGCCGCTCCAAATTAGTCGTGTTCGCAGCCGTCGTACGACAAGCAGTCTCGAAACACAGTGGAAAAGCCTCACACGGGCTCACTCATACCGGGAATTATGTAACTATTGTATTAGTATTCTATTTTAAGATAATTAAATAGAATCATTAAAGTAGGGTATTAATCCTATACAGATATGAACCTGATAAGTGCCAATTTTGCGAGTATTGAGAAAATTGATGAGTCGCCCTGACGTGCGTCAGCCCGCTGAACTGGGGCAAGTTGCCCCAGCTTTACAACACGATGTGGGTGCTGATTTGCTGATCCACCAACAAATTGGCGGTTCCGTTTTGCCACAACACATAGGTGTGTTGGGCCAAAGCGGCGGTTTGTTGCGTGTTTGTCCAACCTGCGCTGTCAAATGTCACTTGCTGGGTGGCATTGCCTGTGATCAAACATGTTTGCTGGCTGTTGGCCAACACATCGGACAAGTGCACTTGATAGTTGGCCCCATCGGATTGGGTTTGAAGGTCGACCCTGAATGTTGCCGATGCCACCATGGCTTCTTGTGTATTGAGTGGATGGGTGTTGAACAGCACATCGGCTAGGTCATGCTTTTGTCCATCGGTACTGGTCCATTGCGATACCAGCGATAACAAGTTGCCATTGTTCTCTGTGCTGCCAGTCACAGCGCTGAGATTGATCGATTGCACACCCAAATCCATCAATGAATGCAACTCTGTGATTGGGCTTTGACCATCGCCATTGGTATCGATCCACACGGTTAGATTAGCAAACATGGCGTCTTGCGCATCCATCACATTGTCTTGGTTGATGTCGTACTGCTTCAGGGCTTCAAAGCCATCGCTTGCTTGGCTGCCATCTGCCAAGCGGGTGCCACTGCCAAACAACTCCGTGCCGTTGTTGATGATGCCATCGTAATTGAGGTCAAGTGCCAACAGCCCATCATGGCCATCAGTCCATCCGGTTTTGCTGAGCTGCCCCGTGCCCTGTATGTCAAAAGCGACGCCTTGGTTAACGGCGTTGGTTTGTACACCATCACCATTGAGGTCAAGCACCAACGGGGTGGAGCGAACGGTGTAATCAACCACCACAATCTTTTTGGACACCAAATTGACGAGTGTGTCATTGAGGCCAGTGTTCCAACCATTGGTGAAGGTGATTGTTTTTTCAACTCCTGCAGGAAAGTTACCCAGGCCATCTACATCGATTTTTAGGACAGCGTCGGAGGTGTTGCTTTGACTGACATTCAAAAAACGGGCCAAGGATAATTCGTCGCTGCTACTGCTCAAGCCCTTGCTCCACAAAATGCCAGCCAAGCTGATCATGTCACCATCGGAGGCCATGAAGTCAGTCACGGTGTCCGTGCCGGTGTCACCTCTTAACCAAGCGAATGTGTCAGCGCCTCTTACTGAACCGCCGACTGGATCGCCTGTCAAGGTGTC
>CALKUJ010000306.1 GCA_937996825.1 uncultured Polynucleobacter sp.
GGCCTCATAAGTTTTCTCGACATACCTTAGCCGGAACAGTTCTTGGTAGGCGTTGCGATCTTGTGCGCGCACACTGAAGACCACCAAGCCAGCAGTTTCTCGGTCAATGCGATGAACGGGCGACAGCTCTGGTAAATCCAAATCTTGCTTCAATTGAACCAGCAGACTTTGTTGAACATACCGACCTGCAGGTGTGACAGGCATGAAGTGCGGTTTGTCGGCAATCACCAAGTGATCGTCTTGAAAAATGATCTTGGCTTTAAACGGTAATGTGGGTTCGCTCTGAACGCTGCGATAGTAATGAAGGTGTGATTCATGCAGCAGCGTATCTTGCGGAGATACCACCCGCCCTTCTGCATTGAAAATCTCGCCAGCGTTAAATCGTTGAAGCCATTCCTCGCGAGAAACAGCGCTGAACTTTGTGCTTAAAAATTCAAGGGCAGAAACTAATGTGTTGGCGGGGATGCCCACAGTGCTGGCCCCCACGCCCTGTTTGGCAGGCGGTTTAAACGCGTTGGAAGACGACATCCCACACACCATGCCCCAGCTTCAAACCGCGATTTTCAAACTTGGTCAGTGGGCGGTAATCAGGCTTGACGGCATAGCCGCCCTTGGCATCATCCGCCGTGTTCTTTAGCAAGGGTTCGGCACTCAGCACTTCCAAAATCTGAACGGCATATGGCTCCCAATCGGTGGCGCAATGAATGTAGGCGCCAGGTTTTAAGCGCGCTGCCAATTTGGCGACCAAGGGGCTTTGAATCAGGCGACGTTTGTTGTGCCGAGATTTGTGCCAAGGGTCGGGAAAGTAAACATGCACACCATCTAAAAAAGATTCTGGGATCATGTTTTCAACAACTTCCACTGCATCATGGCGCATAAGTCTTAAATTAGTGAGTCCTTGCTCACCTATTAACTTAAGTAATGCGCCCACTCCTGGCTCATGAACCTCTATGGCCAAAAAATCATCAGCAGGTCTTGCCGCAGCAATCTTCGCTGTAGTCTCACCCATGCCAAAACCAATTTCAAGTATTTTTGGTCGAGCAGTTTGATTTGATCCACTCGCTTGATCACCATTTAATTGAAAGCTTTTAAGCCAATCAATTGCTTGACCAGTAAAAGGCAATAAGAATTGTGGGCCCAAAGTTTCAATCGCACGAGCTTGACCAGGAGTCAAACGTCCTGTGCGCAAAACAAAAGACTTGATGCGGTGCAAGTAATGCTCAGAATCTTCAGGCAACTCTTGTTTGGCTTGCGCAAAAGATTTGTGTAATCGTGGCGATTCTGATTTTTTTTCTGACATGCCTGGTATTTTAATCTGCGCAGCGATCTTCATAACAATCTTCTTAAACAAATCAAAGAATTAGAAGAGAGGCTCAGTATTCACCCTGTTAACCATTGAGCTAATGATTTATACTTCTGACAATTATTAGAGATTTGTCATATTTTGTTTAAGAAGAAAAAACCGCGCTCTGAAGGGATGGAAAGCTTTGATACCTTGGTAGGTAAGAGCTCAGTCATCCATGGTCGCATGACCGTTCATGACAGCTTGCGCATCGATGGCAAAGTATTTGGCAACCTAGAACCAGCTGATAAGTATCCTTGCTCGATTGCTGTAGGTCCCAGCGGAGTTGTCACAGGAAACATTCACTGTAATAAAGCCTATATTGCCGGAAAAGTGATTGGCAATATTTTTGCTAAAGAATTGATCGTACTGTCTGATTGTGCGGTTGTTCAGGGTGATATCAGCGCTGAAGCATTCACGATTGCCAGCGGCGCTGTGATTGAAGGCACGATGTTGCAAGCCAACCGCAAAATCAGAGACCCGAAATCAAATCAGCTTCGCTCTAGCGTGCTTGCATCATCAGTGTGACCACTGGACAAGACCTGTCCAAGCAGTCAGCAAAACTAAAATACCAAAAATAATTCGATACCAGGCAAAGATCCTGAAGTCATGGGTTGCT
>CALKUJ010000307.1 GCA_937996825.1 uncultured Polynucleobacter sp.
CAGAGACAACGCTGGGCCAGAGGCATGATCGAAGCCTTCAAATACCACCCCAAAGTATTGTTCAGAAAGCGCTTGTCCACTTTCTTCATCTGGTGGGACCTGCTTTTCCCAGCCATGGATGTTGCCTTCACTTTTGGCTTTTTACCAGGATTGGTGCTAGCCCTGTTTGGCCACTATTGGATTGTTGGACCCATGACTTTGACCTTATTACCTTTGGCACTGATCATGAATTCTGTGATGTATCGGATTGAAGAAAAGATGTTTGCTGAGCAACACTTGCACGTTCGCCGAAACACCATGGGCTTCTTTCTTTACATGCTTCCCTACAGCTGCGTTTTGCAACCTGCAGCAGTATGGGGCTACATCACAGAAATATTTGGCACTAAAAAATCATGGGGTACAAAATGAAAAATAGATTAAAAACCCCGGCGCTTTTAAGCGCAATTATTTGTGCAGCTCTGACACCACATTTAGCCCATGCCCAAAGCAATGAGTCTTGGGGCTTGTTGAGTCCAACCATCAGCACCTACAGCGACAATGATCAGTTCAAAGTCGTTAAAGCAGGCGTTGGCTTGTTACCGCTTTATAAAGATGGGCAACATTTCACGGGCATACAAGCTTTGCACCACAGCTACGAACAGTATGAGTGGAAAAAAGATGCCTCTCAAGTCAGTCTGGTGAGCGAGTCGATTGATCCCAAGAATGGTTTGGGTCACAAGGTAAATCTTGGCGTGAATCAATTGGGCAATCACACCTTGGTGAATGCCGATATGAATTACTCCCTATCGCTTCGCGAAGGCACCAATGCTGAATTGTTTTACAACCGCGATTGGGTTGAAACCAGAAGGTCCTTGGATAACGGTATCAAGTATGACTATTACGGTGGCAGCTTAGAACAACGCTTGTCTGAGAAATGGACCGTGATTGGTCTCTTAGGGCAACATCAGTTTTCCGACAGCAATACGCGCAATCATCTGCGCGGCAAGCTGATCTATGATTTATTGCCCGATCAAGGCATCAATCTTCAGTTAAGACATCGTCAGTACCGCAACAGCCAAGAATCTACTGGCAATTACTTCAACCCGAATAAATACGAAGAGCAAATGGTGGCAGTGGCCATGCGCCAAAGAGTTCAAGGCTGGATGCTATCGGGCTTGATTGGTGTGGGAAGCCAAAAGGTGAATGAAGATCCACGCACCAGCACGCATTTGTATGAGCTAGAGGCCAACAGCCCGATCGCCAAGTCGATTGTTTTTAGAAGTAAGCTAGGTTACGGTCAAAGTGCTACTTTCAATGGCCCAGACTATAAGTTCCGATATTTCAATACCAGTTTGATTTTTAGCTTCTAGGCACCCGATGAAATCACTGGCGATTTTCCTGTACACACTCTCGTTGATTTTTCAGGTAGGCGCCAGTTATCAATCGTTTAGATTGATCAATATTGTCAAGAAATACAGATTTACTTGTATTGCTCTGACTGTCGCACTAACCTTCATGATTGGTCGTCGTATCGTACCTTTGATCAATATTTATGAGCAGTCAATCTTTGACATCAAGGATGCCGTTCTGTCTTTACCAATTTCTCTTTTGTTGTTTGTTGGCGTATTTGGCATCAAGTCTGCCTTGAGCGAGATTCGTAAAGAGAATTCAGCCCTAGAGACATTGAATGCCAAAGATTCTTTGACCATGGCTCTGACCAAAAAAGAAACTTATGTGCGCCTGAAAAAAGAGATCAGTCGTGGTGAAAGAAGCCTTCACCCCCTGGCCTTCTTGATGATTGATATTGATCACTTCAAAAGCATCAATGATCAATATGGTCACATGGTTGGAGACACCGTATTAAAGAACTTATCCTTGTTCTGCCAACACAAATTAAGAGATATTGATATATTTGGTCGCTTTGGTGGCGAAGAGTTTTTGGTTGCTTGCCCAGAGACCAATGCTAAAGCTGCGCTAGAAGTTGCAGAAAGACTGCGTGAGGCCATTGCAAAAGAATCTTTTGCAATGGTTGATGGTCAAGAGGTCACTCTGACCGTGAGTATTGGCATATCTATTTTTGATCCTCAGTCAGCTCACCATGACTCTTTGGATCTTGCCATGGATCAATACATCGATTACTCAGATAAAGCAATGTACTGCGCAAAGAATGCCGGCAGAAATCAAATCAAGATATTTGATGAACAGATGCTTCGGTCATTCAACGGTCAAACCACAGGAAATTCGTAGTTATCTTGCCTAAAGAGCTTTAAACAAGCATCTGCAACATGTTCGTCAAATAAGCTGCCTTTACCGGCCTCAATTTCAGCAAGAGCTTTATCAAGACCCAGAGATGGCCGGTAAGGACGGTTGTGTGACATGGCTTCTACTGTGTCAGCCACCGCCAATATTCGGGCTTCCATGATGATGCTGTCACCTTTGAGTTTATTTGGGTAACCGCTTCCATCGATGCGCTCATGATGCTGGTAGATGGTTTGTGCCAAGGGCCACTCAAAGTTGATTTCTTTGATGATGTCAAATCCAGTTTGAGCATGCCCATGCAGAGCTTCGATTTCCCAAGACTCCAAAGGGGTTGGTTTGGTGAGTATCTCTGCAGGAACTCCAATTTTGCCAATGTCATGAATCAAAGCACTCAACTTAAGTCCTTCAACCACATTGACTGGTAAGTTCATCTGATTGGCAATCGCCACACATAAATGGGATACGCGTAATTGATGCTGATAGGTATAAGGGTCTCGAGCAACAATCACTTTGGTCAAGGCATCAACCATCTGATACATATTAATGGCCATGGCTTGTTGGTATCTGATCAAAGCACTTTCGGTATTTTTCCTATCAGTGATGTCTCTGATGTTGCATTGAATCACTCGTTCGCCGTTCACACCGTATGCATTACTCACAAATTCAACACTGATGATTTTTCCAGATTTGGTGCGCAGAGGTAAATCACTGTATTTGATGTAGCCTTCTTGCTTGAGTGTTTCAAAAGCTTTGACGGATGCCAATTTATCCACCATGGCACCGATTTCCCAAAGCTCTTTGCCGATTAATTCTTCTTTGCTGTAACCCAGCATTTCAATGAGATAAGGGTTCACATCCTGGATGCGCCCATGATCAAAATCTAAAATCAAAATGCCGTCATAGGCAGTTTCAAATAAGCGGCGATAACGAAGGTTTAATTCTTGTGGAATGGCTGGATTTGTCATGACTCATATTCATCCGCTGTGACATATTTGTCAATGAATACTTGAGTATTCGCTTAATGTTTGTATATATCTTTATCTTGGACTTAACTTAGATCAATGAATCTCGCATTAAAGCCAGATTGATCTGTAGGAACTATCCGAATCATGATCGTCGGCTTGTTTCTTTGGATTAAAGCGCCGACCTCCCCGTGGGTCTGTGCCGCGGCCTGCAATGTACAACCAATTGCCTTGATTGCTGTAAACATCGTAATCAATCAACTGTGATTCAAACCAAGCTGCTCCTGCTCGCCAATCAGAATTGAGATCGTAGATCAAATAACTAGCAACCACCTGTCTTAATCGATTAGAAAGATAGCCCGTT
>CALKUJ010000308.1 GCA_937996825.1 uncultured Polynucleobacter sp.
GCATCTTGGTAGCCAAACTCGTCCACGTCACCAGCTGTAAGAGTAACAAACGCCGCAATGGAATCGTCTAAAACTTCAGGTTTTTTCGAGATGATGCAATGCACATCGTAGATGTGCCGTACAAGTGCCGTATCCCAATGCCGTTGCATCCTCCCTGCTCGATGCTGAGCGAATCGTCTCAAAAAAGATAAAACCTTTTCTGCCAAAGTTTCTGCAACCGAGACAACAGGTACTGGAAACACCATCCCATTACGCGCTGCGAGTTTGTCGGTCAACGTTCCAAGCGATGCGATCTCTGTCGGCAAAGTAGGAGCCCGAGCTATCAATTCCAGCTGCAGGTTTGGTCTTAGTGCAGCGACGCCGTCATATGCGCGTTGGTAGGTCCACTGACTATGGTTGTATCGATTGTTGTTTAGTGATCGTCGGAACTCTTTGTCTTCAACAAACTCGATATGTTCAAGTGCCTTGATTATTTGTCCTCGTACTTCGTCGCCAAGGTAGCGTCTTAATTGATTCTGTGACCAATTTGCAGTGTCTTGCGACAGCACAATTTTGATATCAGCATCTTCGGACATACGCTCAATGAGGCCATGTGCTTTTGACAGACTTGTACCGCCACAAAATACTAACGACGCATGTTCGAACTTGAGGGCAAAAATTGCCTGTAATGCGGCTGTCAAGTGCTCGTCTTTTTCAAGCAGGGCTGCGGTAATCCCGCCAATGTCAGCCTCAGCAACCAAAGCGTCGATGAGTTCTAGTCGCTCAGCTGATAGTGTTCTCATGCGTGCTCATACTTTAAGAACTTTCCATTGAAACCAATTTTTCGACTGATTCGTTGTTTGCCAATGTTTACAACGATACCAGTGGGTATCTGAGTGCTTCGACCAGAGTTGTACTCAGCAGTTTGGAACGATTCTTTTAGACGAACACCAAGTTTTGCTAAAGCCTGTGGGCCAAGCACTTCGAGTGGCTGAATTGGGATTGGTTTGCCGGAGATCACGCTGGGTTTTGCCTTGGCATAGATGCCCACGCCAAGCCTTACCACCACGCCAATGTCTGTGAGTTCCCTTAGGGCGCGCTTTACCGATGCTTCGCTGCCAAATGGCAGGAAGTCAGTGGGCCGAAACACTAGGTCGGCACGACTCCGAATGGAGCGTCTGATGCGATCGGTGATGTTCATGGCAACATTTATGGCTCATTAACCATTGGTTAATAATCATCATAAGTGATTGATTTATTTGAATAAAATCAATCAAATACAGATCAATGACCGAATGATACATTCTTTACGGCAAATCTGCAATATGACGCAAAAACCTGGCAATTTGGGGTGAGGGAGTCCGCCGCACTGACCTCAAACCCTAGACGTTGCAAGGCTTGGCGAATTTAGCGCTATTTTCGCCAGCCTATTTGGTAAACAGGTGGCTTAAGCGGAGTCCCACCAGATTGGTGAACTAGAGATATCGCACAAGTTCACCAATCAGTTCCTTATCAGTTCTCCATTGATTTCCTGAAATAGAGCCG
>CALKUJ010000309.1 GCA_937996825.1 uncultured Polynucleobacter sp.
TGCTTCATCACGCGCTGACCATCCGCTTCTTGATAATCAGGATGACGACCGCCATCCTTGGCCACCCAAACATCATCCAGCCATAACTGCACACGACCAACATCAAGATCTGTGATGCCTGCATAACCAATGGCTGCCAAGATACGGCCTAAATTAGGATCGCTGGCAAAAAAAGCTGTTTTCACCAAAGGTGAATGTGCAATTGCTTCGGCCACCAATTTACATTCAGCATCAGTCTTACCGCCTTCAATCTGAATCGTGATGAATTTAGTAGCACCCTCACCATCTCGCACAATCATTTGGGCTAATTTTTGACAGACTTCAATCAATGCTTGACGGAAGATGTCATGAGCCTGACCTGAAGCCGGAATCTCTACCTGACTGGCGCCACTGGCCATGACAATGAAAGAATCATTGGTAGATGTATCACCATCAATCGTGATGGCATTGAAAGATAAATCAGCAGCAGCCGTGGTCAATTCCTGCAACAAAGCCGGTGACACTTTCGCATCGGTTGCCACATAGCCCAACATCGTGGCCATGTTCGGATGAATCATGCCAGCGCCTTTACTGATACCAGTCAAGGTGATGGTTTGACCATTGATCTGAACTTGCTTTGAATAAGCTTTTGCCTGAGTGTCAGTGGTCATGATGGCGTGAGCCGCATTGAACCAGTTATCAGCATTTAAATGACTGATCGCCTGAGGCATACCAGCAATGACTTTTTCTACCGGCAAAGGCTCAAGGATGACTCCAGTTGAAAAAGGCAAAATTTGCTCTTTTTTCAAACCCATCAACTTTGCTAATTCTTCACAAGTGCGCATCGCATTGTTATAACCAGGCTCACCTGTACCCGCATTGGCATTACCTGTATTGATGATCAATGCTCGAATATCCAAACCATTCTTTGCTGATGCCAATAAATGCTCTCTACAGATTTGTACAGGCGCAGCACAAAAACGATTTTTGGTAAAAACACCAGCAACACTAGAACCCTCATCGAGTTCAATGATCAAAACGTCTTTGCGGCCTGGTCTTTTGATACCAGCTTCAGCATGACCTAAACGAACGCCCTTCACAGGGCTTAATTCACTGGCAATCGGTAATGGCGAATTTACTGGCATGGTGTTTTATCTCTAATAATCAATGATTCAAATCAACATTCAATTAACTGAGCTGACCATGACAGTGCTTGTATTTTTTACCACTGCCACAAGGACATGGATCATTGCGGCCTACTTTAGGGCCAGCTTGAACTGGCTGAGGCGTAGCAGCGCGTGCAGGCGGCTCATTATCCGATTGATCAGCACTCGCATGTTGATACTGCACACCCTTCACATCCGCCAAATCTTCCTGAATCGACTCTGAGGCACGCTCTAATTCTTCAGCAGTTTCAATTCTGACCACCATGATTGTGCGAGTCACTTCTAACTTAACTGTATCTAGTAAGCGAGCGAACAATTCAAATGCTTCACGACGATATTCTTGCTTAGGATCTTTTTGCGCATAGCCACGCAAATGAATACCTTGACGCAAATGATCTAAAGCGGCTAAATGCTCTCTCCATGCTGTATCTAGCGCATACAAAATGACTGAGCATTCAAACTTCGCAAAAGACTCTCTGCCAACCAATTCAACCTTTGCATCGTAGAGACTCTTGGCACTCTCCAATACCTTGGCAAGCAAATCTTCTGGCTCGATGGTGTCTGCTGCATCAATGGCAGCTTGCAAATCAACTGATAAACCCCAGTCGTTTGATAGCACTTGCTGTAAACCAGCAACGTCCCACTGCTCAATCACAGACTCAGCAGGAATATGATCATGGAACAGGTCTGTGAAATAAGATTCACGCAAATTGGCAACTAAATCACCAACATCTTTTGATTCCAATACTTCATTGCGCAATCGATAAACTTCTTTACGCTGGTCATTGGCCACATCGTCGTATTGCAATAACTGCTTACGAATATCAAAGTTTCTGGCTTCAACCTTGCGCTGAGCAGACTCAATAGAGCGAGTCACCATGCCGGCTTCGATTGGCTCACCCTCAGGCATGCGCAAACGATCCATGATTGACTTTAGACGCTCACCCGCAAAAATACGCAATAAAGCATCATCCAAGGATAAATAGAATCTTGATGAACCTGGGTCACCTTGACGGGCAGCACGACCTCTTAATTGATTGTCAACACGACGGCTTTCATGGCGCTCCGTACCAATGATGTGCAAACCACCCGCACTGACTACGTGATCATGCAAGCCTTGCCATTCATCATGTAATTTCTTGATACGCGCCGCTTTATCTTGCTCAGAAATCGCAGCATCTTGCTCAATCAAGCCAGCTTGCTTTTCAACGTTACCACCCAAAACAATGTCTGTTCCACGACCAGCCATATTCGTTGCGATGGTGATCATTTTTGGACGACCAGCTTGTGCAATGATTTCGGCTTCTTTGGCGTGTTGCTTTGCGTTCAATACTTGATGAGGCAACTTTGCCTTATCCAATAGTGATGAAATCAACTCTGAGTTTTCAATCGATGTTGTACCAACCAGTACTGGTTGACCACGCTCGTAACAGTCTTGGATATCTTTGATAACAGCGTTGTAACGCTCCATCGACGTACGGTAGATTTGATCTTGTCTATCAATTCTGGCATTGCTGCGATTCGGAGGAATGATCACTGTTTCCAAGCCATAGATCTCTTGGAACTCATACGCTTCTGTATCAGCTGTACCCGTCATACCAGCGAGCTTGCTGTACATGCGGAAATAGTTTTGGAATGTGATCGTTGCCAATGTGCGATTTTCATGCTGAATCGCCACACCTTCTTTTGCCTCAACGGCCTGATGCAAACCATCGGACCAACGACGACCTTGCATGAGTCGTCCAGTGAATTCATCAACGATGATGACTTCACCATTTTGCACAACGTAATGCTGATCTTTATTGAATAGAGTGTGCGCTCTCAAAGCAGCGTACACATGGTGCATCAAAGTAATGTTTTGAGGGGCATACAAAGACTCCCCTTCTTTGATCAAACCAATTTGAGCCAAAGCAAGTTCAGCTTTTTCATGACCCGCTTCAGTTAAGAATACTTGATGAGATTTTTCATCAACGATGTAATCACCTGGGGTGATAACACCAGAGCCATCTGCTTTCTCTTCACCGTACTGACGCGTTAGATATTGTGGCAAAGCATTCATTGCCACATAGATTTCAGTATGGTCTTCTGCTTGACCAGAAATGATCAAAGGCGTGCGTGCCTCGTCAATCAAAATTGAGTCAACTTCGTCAACGATGGCGTATGCCAAACCGCGCTGAACACGCTGATCCAATTCTTGAATCATGTTGTCGCGCAAATAGTCAAAACCAAATTCGTTATTTGTTCCGTAGGTAATATCTGAGCTATAAGCTTTTTTCTTGGCTTCATGCTCCATTTGTGACAAATTGATGCCAACAGTCAGACCCAAGAAGTTGTAAAGCTTTGACATCCATTCAGCATCACGCTGGGCCAAGTAATCGTTGACGGTCACAACGTGAACGCCCTTACCTGTTAAAGCATTCAAATACACCGGCAGAGTTGCGGTCAAGGTTTTACCTTCACCAGTTCTCATTTCTGCAATTTTTCCCTGATGAAGCGCCAAGCCACCAATCATCTGAACATCAAAGTGACGCATGTTCATGACACGCTTGCTGGCCTCACGAACTACCGCAAAAGCTTCAGGCAAGATATCGTCAATTGTTTGGCCTGCGGCTAACTTAGACTTGAACTCAGCTGTCTTTGCTTGCAATGCAGCATCGTCAAGCGAGGCCATGCCCTGCTCCAGACTATTAATCTGAGCGACAATGCGCTTATATTGTTTCAAGAGTCGATCATTTCGACTACCAAATATTTTCTTAAGAAGACCAGTAACCATGACTTTTGCGAGGAAATTTAAGCCTCAAAGTTTAGCACCCAGACGGACATCTGCGAATGCCCGTGACGCATTAGCTTGCATTGAAAAAAATACCCCTCTGGGAGACCTGGTTCAAAGGGCAGAAAATAATCTTTTACTACAGCAAGCGATTGACCTAAGCCTCAATCAAAATGGGCTTCAGAAGGCGATTGGCTTGATTAAAGCAGGTGGTTTTTCAGTAGAAACTGGACAACTGACCCTCTTGGTTGCCAATGCAGCAATTGCAACCCGTATCAGTCAAAAATCACCCTCAATACTCTTAAAACTCCAGGAACAAGGTTACTCAGTGAGATCTTTGGGGATTAAACAGGCCCCTGGGGGCCTAGGAATACCAACCCCAAACAAAGTAGAAAGTACTGAAAAACCACCAATTTTTCCCTCAAGTGCAGAAAAATCCTGGTCTCAATTGATGAATCAACTGGATAACAACTCGCCATTGCGAACTGCCGTTGAAAAACTCTTAAAAAATCGTAAAAAAGGCTGAAAAAGCCAAAAAGTCATTGGTTTGCCTAATTTTTAGGCAAATTTTTAAGCAAATAGGGGCTTATTTTTTAATTGATAGGCTTTGGGAGCATCAGCCTCATCAAAGCCTTTGATTTCATAACTGCTTGGGTCTGCGAATAGAGCTCTGAGCAAAGCATTGTTTAGAGCATGACCTGATTTCTCAGCAATGTATGTACCCACGATTGGATGACCAGCCAGATATAAATCACCAATGGCATCCAGAATCTTATGACGCACAAATTCATCGTCATAGCGTAATTCTTCGTTATTTAAAATTCGGTGCTCATCCAACACAATCGCATTATCTAAACTACCTCCGCGAGCCAAACCCATTTCGCGCAGAGCCTCTACTTCATGAGCAAAACCAAATGTTCTGGCTCGTCCAATTTCTCTTGCATACGTACTGTCTGCAAAATCAATCACATGTCTTTGCCCAGTTTTATCAACTGCAGGATGTTTGAAATCAATGGTGAAATCTAATTTAAATCCATCGAAAGGTTCTAAGCGAGCCAACTTGCCAGCTTCTCTTATTTCAACTGGCTTCTTAATCACTATGAACTGACGAGGAGCATCTTGCTCTTGAAGACCCGCTGATTCGATTAAGAATAAAAATGAAGCGGCGCTGCCATCCATGATGGGCACTTCTTCACAATCTAATTCAATGATCAAGTTATCAATGCCAAGGCCTGCGCACCCAGATAACAAATGTTCCACAGTGGAAACTCTGGTATCACCGTTTTGCAAAACAGTGGCCAAACGTGTGTCTGTCACCAAGTGGGCATCAGCCTTGATACCTGGTGCATTAGGAAGATCTACACGATGAAAAATAATGCCTGTATTAACTGGTGCAGGAATCAACTTGAGCGTCACCTTGCGGCCCGTGTGTAATCCAATACCAACGGTCTTGACAGGGGCTGCAATGGTGCGCTGTTTCAACATAATTTATCTAAAAATTAAAGTGCTTTTAGTGCAGAAGCTGCATCACTCACTTCAAATTTACCAGCTGCTTCAACGGCCAAATGCTTGACCACACCGTTATCAACAATCATCAAATAACGTTGTGAGCGAATACCCATACCGCGAGCTGTTAAATCAAATTCCAAACCAAGTTTCTTGGTCAACTCAGCTGCGCCATCAGCCATCATGCGCACTTTGCCGTTCACTTTTTGATCTTTACCCCAAGCACCCATCACAAATGCGTCATTGACTGATAAACACCAAATCTCATCAACACCTTTGGCTTTGATCGCATCGTAGTGAGCAACATAACCTGGAACGTGCTGAGCTGAACATGTTGGCGTGAATGCGCCTGGCAAGCCAAAAATAACAATCTTTTTACCTGCTGTTAACTTGCTCACTTCAAAGGCATTTGGTCCTACAGAACAACCCTCTGTAGCAACTTCCAAAAATTCATGAATTGTGGCGTTTGGTAACTGTTGTCCTACTGCAATCATTGTCTTCTCCATTCAATAAGGGTCTTTAAATTAACTGATTTATATAGTTATTCTTGTTTATAACTATTGGCAATTATTTTTGCCAGAACACCGATGGTATCGCATGCGTCGTCATTTCGCAGGAGGCGCGTTACCATCGGCATCTGTATGCCATTGTTTTTTATACTTATTTCTAATTACGACTAATTCTTAATCAGCTTGCTTACGTAAAAAAGCTGGAATATCGTAGTAATCAGCACCCTTATCCATCATTGCTTGTGCTTCCGGTGAACTATTTGCGCCCAAACGCGGCTCATTTGATTCACGATTGCTGCGAAACACTTTTGGCACATCATATTTAGCGTAATCACCAGCTGATCCCATTGGCATTGCTGGCTCAGTCGCACCCATAGCGCTGACATTGCTAGCTGTATTTGCCATGGCAACAGTTGCAGTTGCGCTTTGCGGAGCAAAAGAACTTAAATTGGCCATCATTGGAGCACCGTCATAAGTACCGGTTGCTTGTGTATTGCGCCAAATAACTTCAGGCTGCTTTTCTTTGCGCTTGCCACCATTCAAACCAGTAGCAACAACAGTTACACGCAAGGCATCACCCAAGCTCTCATCGTAGACCGTACCAAAGATCACAGTTGCATCTTCAGCAGCGTATCCACGAATAGCACCCATCACTTCACGAGTCTCTGACAACTTCAATGAACGACTTGCAGTGATGTTCACCAACACGCCACGTGCGCCTGAAAGATCAACACCTTCAAGCAATGGTGATGCAACAGCAGCTTCAGCAGCTAGACGAGCACGATCCATACCAGAAACAGTGGCTGTTCCCATCATGGCTTTACCTTGCTCACTCATCACTGTTTTAACGTCTTCAAAGTCAACGTTGATCAAACCTTGCTCGTTGATGATTTCAGCGATACCGGCAACCGCGTTGTGCAATACATCATCTGCACAACCAAAGGCCTTGTCCATCTCAGCATCTTCACCCATGACTTCAAATAGTTTTTCATTAAGAACCACAATTAATGAATCAACGTAGTTTTCAATTTCATGAGCACCAGCTTCAGCCACTTTGCCACGCTTAGCACCTTCAAAATCAAATGGCTTGCTGATCACGCCAACAGTCAAGATACCCATTTCTTTGGCAACTTGAGCGACGATTGGACCTGCACCTGTACCTGTACCACCACCCATACCAGCAGTGATAAATACCATGTGAGCACCTTGCAATGCATCAGCAATGCGCGCCTTAGCTTCAATCGCAGAGGATGCGCCCACTTCTGGTTTAGCACCAGCACCCAAACCTGTTGCGCCCAACTGAATATAGACACTTGCTTTAGAACGTTGAAGTGCACCTGCATCTGTGTTCATGCAAATGAACTCAACACCTT
>CALKUJ010000310.1 GCA_937996825.1 uncultured Polynucleobacter sp.
ATATGTCTGTTTGGGGCTGGGCACGAGTTGCACCCTTTGTTTTGGGCGCAGACGCATGGGAAAAACTGCCGCACGTTAAACGCTTGCTTGATGAAATCAACGCACGTCCTGCGGCGCAAAGAGCAGAAGCCTTGAAGACCAAGTTTGCTTTCAAAACCGAAATGGATGAAGACGCACGTAAAAAGTTGTTCCCATCTAACGAGCGCCTCAAAGCCTCTGGGGTGTGACGAATGATTGATTTTTATTACTGGACCACACCTAACGGCCATAAGGTCACGCTGTTCTTAGAAGAGTCGGGTCTTGACTACAGCATCAAACCAATCAATATCAGTAAGGGGGAACAATTCACCCCTGCTTTTTTGAAGATAGCGCCCAACAATCGTATACCTGCAATCCTTGATCACACACCCGAAGGTGGAGGCGAACCGATTGCCATTTTTGAATCGGGTGCCATCCTTTTGTACTTGGCAGACAAGACGAATCAATTTATCCCTCAGGACATACGTGGTCGAAATGAATGCCTCCAATGGCTTTTTTGGCAAATGGGGGGCTTAGGCCCAATGGCAGGTCAGAACCATCACTTTGTTCAGTACGCACCAGAGCAACTGCCGTATGCCATTGATCGTTATGTCAAAGAAACATCACGCTTGTATGGCGTGCTGAATAAGCATCTATCTGATGGCCGCGAGTACATATGCGGCGACTATTCAATTGCCGATATGGCTGCTTATCCTTGGGTCGTACCGCATGAGCGTCAGCGTCAAGACATGAGCCAGTTTCCCTATCTATCCTCGTGGTTTGAACGAATACAAAACCGTCCTTCAACTCAAAAGGCCTATGACATCGCTAAGTCGATCAATACAGCGCCTACGGTGGACCAGAACGCCAAGTCCATTTTGTTTGGTCAAGATGCAAAGACAGTAGTTTGATTCCCAGTTAGGAAATTTCTATGACTATAAAAGCGGTTGTTTTTGATGCCTACGGCACATTGTTTGATGTTTACTCCATCCAAGTATTAGCTGAAGAGCTCTACCCGAGTCATGGGGCTGACGTTGCGGTGAAATGGCGCGATAAGCAAATTGAATACACAAGATTGATTACGCAGTCAGATCCGCACAACGCATCTGGCAGTCAATACTTCCGTCCATTTTGGGAGTTGACTCGCCTGTCATTGGAGTACACGTTAGACCGACTAAAGCTAAATCGCGAATCAGGTCAGGTTGAAAAACTGATGCAGCAATATGCTCACCTTACGCCGCTTCCTGAAAACTTGGCGGTCCTACAAAAGATCAAGGCTAATGGCTTTACCACTGCCATACTCTCAAATGGCAATGTGGATATGCTGGCCTCAGCAGTCAAAAGCGCAGGCATGGAAGAAGTTTTAGACCATGTCATATCAGTTGATCCGATTCGGTTGTTTAAGACATCTCCTGAAAGTTACGGACTTGTCCAAAAAACCATTCCCGTCAACAAAGATGAGATCTTGTTTGTTTCAAGCAATGCATGGGATGCACTAGGTGCAACTTGGTTTGGCTTTACAACGCATTGGGTTAATCGACAAGGATTACCTTTTGAGG
>CALKUJ010000311.1 GCA_937996825.1 uncultured Polynucleobacter sp.
GGGCCGCTGCGGGCATTTTGTTTTTCTTTGCGATGGTCACGTTCATGAACGCGATGTTGCTGGGAAATTTTCAACCCACGCGTGTGTTTGTCGTCGCTTTTTTGATCGACTTCACGTTGCGAATCTTTGTGAATCCCCAGTATTCGCCTAGCTTGATTCTGGGTCAATGGATGGTTCGTCATCAAGAACCCGAGTATGTGGGCGCGCCGCAAAAACGCTTTGCATGGGCAATAGGTTTTAGTCTGGCTTTGCTGATGCTCTACTTGATTGTCATCAAGGGCGTGATTGGCCCTGTCAACATGCTGGTATGCGGCACATGTTTGTTGCTGCTCTTTTTTGAGTCTTCGTTTGGCATTTGTATTGGTTGCAAGCTGTATGACTTATTCAGTAAGAACAAAGTCGAGCTTTGCCCAGGCAACGTGTGCAGTTACAGACCGGCCCCTGGCGCTGGCGGAACTTGGATACAGGGCGCAGTGGTGGTTGTGTTTTTGATGGTTGTGTTCAATGTGGCAGGCTGGGTCTACGGTCATCCCACATCACCGCAGGTCGTACAGGAATTGGGCGCAACTTCTGATCCACAAGACTCTGCTGAATCTGAGAGATGCAAAGTGCCGGAATTCGCTAAAAAGATTGGTCATGAGCAGCAATGGAAATTGCATAACGGATGTTAATAAAAGGAACGGCTATGTCAGACATGCAAATTCAAGTTCATGTTGAAAACATGAAGTGCGGTGGGTGTGAAAAGTCCATCATCAAAGGGCTGACTTCGATTGAAGGCTTGTCCAACATCGTCATTGAACGCGATCAGCAGTTGATCAGTGTGACAGCGGACGCGTCTTTACGAGAGGCACTGGTTGCCAAGCTCAAGTCGATGGGCTATCCAGAGCATGGCAGTGTCAGCGGGTTGGATGCCGGGCTGGCTAATGCCAAGTCATTTGTCAGTTGTGCGATTGGCCGTGTTTCCTGATTTTCGATCACTCAGAAAGACAGGTGACTAAGTGGAATTTTCAAAAATTAAGAAACAACGCTTTGTCATCGCTTTGGCTAGCATGGCCTTTGTTGGATTGCTTGCATTTGTATTTTTTAGAGCTGGGCCGCTGGCTGCTACACCAGTTACCGTGCAGGCTGTCAAGCAGGGTGGGTTTACGCCTGCCCTGTTTGGTGTGGGCACGGTCGAGGCTAAACGCAGTTGGATGATTGGCCCCACGGTTGCGGGGCGTGTTGCCCAAGTCCACGTTGATGTGGGTGATATCGTGAAGGCCGGTCAATTGTTGGCTGAGATGGATTCGGTTGATTTAGACCAAAAACTGTCGGCGCAGGATGCATTGATTTCCCGCACTGCCAGCACGCAAATGGCGACACAAGCGCAGCAAACCGATGCATATGCACGTTACGAATTGGCTAAGCTGAATTTCAGTCGCAATCAAGATCTTGCGAAACAAAATTTCATCAGCCCAAGTGCGCTTGAATTGCGTACACAGGAAAAAATATCAGCTGAGGCCGCCTACGAAGCTGCCAGCGCCAATTTGAGCGGTATCAAACAAGATGTGATTCGTTTGAAGGCTGAGCGCGCTGGTTTACAACAGCAACGTAACAACGTGCGATTGATCGCCCCCGCCGATGGCGTTGTGACTACGCGTGACGCGGAATCGGGCACCACGGTGGTTGCTGGGCAGCCTGTGATTCGTTTGATCGACCCTCAGAGCCTATGGGTCAAACTTCGCTTGGATCAAGGGCGATCTGCTGGTTTGCAAACTGGGCTTGATGCCAATATTGTGGTTCGTTCTCAGGCGCAGAAAAGTTTCAAAGGGCAGGTTGTTCGTGTCGAGTTGCTAAGTGATAGCGTTACCGAAGAGCGTGTGGCTCTGGTCTCGTTTGCACAAATTCCTAAAGACGTGTCTGTTGGCGAGGTGGCTGAGGTCACCTTAGCGCTGGCACCTATTGAGAACGCGTTGCTCATTTCCAACGCAAGCATTCAACGGCAAGGCGACACCATGGGGGTGTGGCGCTTGATCAATAGCAAGCCAGTTTTTTCAAAAATACGTATCGGTGCATCTAGCCTCGATGGTGACATAGTTGTTTTGGACGGCTTGCAGCTCAGTGACCAAGTGGTGGTGCACAGTCAAAAAGCCTTGACTGAAAACAGCCGCGTGCGTGTGGTTGAGGCCTTACGATGATCAGCCTAGCTGGGCGCGACATTCTTCATTCTTGGCAAAAGTTTGTGCTCACTGGGATGGGCTTGGGGTTACTGATTGGTGTCACGTTGACGATGGCGGGCGTTTATCGCGGAATGGTTGACGACGCGAAAGCACTGCTCAGCAACAGTGGGGCTGATGTTTGGGTAGTGCAAAAAGACACACAAGGTCCCTATGCAGAGCCATCGACTATCAAAGATGATGTAGTTCGCAGTTTGTTGGGCATGCCCGGTGTGATGCGCGCAGCCAATGTGACTTATTTCACGATGCAAATCAGCCATGGAGGCTACGACACGCGTGCCATGGTAGTTGGCATGGAGTCTGGTCAACCTGGTGAGCCTTCGCACTTAATAGCTGGCCGATATTTGACGCGCAGCCATTACGAGGCAATTGCTGATGTCAAAACTGGTTTTGCAATTGGCGACCGCATTGGCATTCGACGCCATGAATACACAGTGGTTGGGTTGACGCAGCGTATGGTTTCTTCAGGCGGAGATCCGATGGTGTTTATTGCCATCAAGGATGCACAAGACGCTCAATTTTTAAAAGACAACGATGCCATTTTGAATGATAGGGTTAGAACTGCTAACAATCCCGCCATTAACAGGCCCGCTGTTCCTGGTGTTCTTGAAGCTGTGCAGGCAACGCAAACCAGCAGCCACAACGTGAATGCAGTGTTGGTTCAGGTTGAGGGCACCTCCAAATCAGAACAAGTAGCGCAATCCGTACGCCGCTGGAAACACTTAGAAGCGTTTACGCGCAAGGGCATGGAAGAAATTTTGGTCGTTAAATTGATTGCCACTTCGGCCAAGCAAATCGGCATGTTTCTTGTGATTTTGGCCATCGTGAGTGCAGCTATTGTTGCTTTCATTATCTACACCATGACCCTAGGAAAGATCAGAGAGATTGCGGTGTTGAAGTTGATCGGTACTCAAAATAGTACTATTGGCAGCATGATTCTGCAGCAAGCCCTTGG
>CALKUJ010000312.1 GCA_937996825.1 uncultured Polynucleobacter sp.
GCGTGCTGGGACGCTTGCGGCAAAACACAGACGACCTCTACATCATGTCTATGCCACCCGATGATGTCGTCCTCATGGATGAAGTGTTGATGCCCAACCCGATTGTGGTGATCGCTGCCTCGACAGACCCGTTGACCAAACAAAAAAAGGTCAGCTTGGACGACTTGAGTCGTCGTCGATTTATCTTGCGCGAGTCAGGTTCTGGCACCCGAATGGCAGCAGATCAACACTTCCGCAAAAAGAAATTTCGACCAGATATCCGTTTAGAGCTAGGCAGTAACGAAGCCGTCAAAGAGTCGGTTGCTGGCGGTCTCGGAATTGGCGTGATTTCCCAATATGCTTTGCATGGCCATCAAAAGGAACATGGCGTGCGTGTGGTCGAAGTGGACGAATTCCCTTTGAAGTCATCTTGGCACTTGGTTCACCTAGCCGCCAAAAATCTTTCGCCCATCGCTCAGGCTTTCAAGGCTCACATCATTCGAGAAATAAATGGTCAGTGAAAGTCGTATCAAAAACGAACTTAACGCGCATTGGATTGCATCGCTTTCAAAGCACGATTGGTTTTCACCGCTTGCCCCAACTCAATCACCGCCAGTGCGTAGTAGCTGCTCCAGCTGTTACGCATTACATGCAGCTCGTTAAATTTCCGTTGCTGAGACGACTTCGGCATATTTTTAGCCAACGCTATACAGGTGATTTGAGCGGCGTATAAGCCCGTTTAAGCGCCAGTCAGGCAAACACGTTGTCGGTTTAACCGACAACTGAGTAGCAAGGTCACTTGAAAAAGCTCTAGCCTTCTCTTACAGCCTATCAATAAAAGATCCTACGTCAAGGGTTGCAAAAATCACATCGACTTGGATCTGCCAATTGACGGATGCTCAGAGGCTTCTCAACTTCGTATTTGCAAGCTGAACAAGACCAGATCTCACTAATTGGTAAATGGGTTTTGAATCCACATGCAGCACAAGGTAAGCCAGCTGTTTGTTCTCTAATCCAGTACCCAACTGTTTGGCAGTTTGGACAA
>CALKUJ010000313.1 GCA_937996825.1 uncultured Polynucleobacter sp.
TCTTGCTGAGCTGTCTGTGCCTCCACGCAAATCTGCTGCTCTCAAAAGCATTGCCAGACATATTTCTGGAACACACGCATAAAACTTGAAAACGACCTGTTAGTAATTTTGGTCAACAGCACTGGACTAGCCGGTAAATTTACCAGACTCTACCAGCTTCCATCAATGAGAGTGTCGATGATGAATATCAGGAAAATGAGGATGTTTGTAGGTGGTTGTTATATTCATTGGGTTTAATTTAAGTTCCATATTTTGGGAATACTCCTCTGTAGGCATTATCAACAAGCCCCCGACCTTTTCTCAAATAGTTGCTAACTGTTTGTCCCATTGCCTTATGTTTATCTGCAATCTCTGTTGGATAGTCCCCTGCTCTGGGCATAGCTAAAGGATTCAGTCTTAGTTGTTCACCAATTTCCCATAACTTAGTTTCAGGTGCATTTCGAACGATCTGATCATGAATCTCCATGATGTTCAACAGCTGAGATATCACTTCATACGAAATACGACTACGAAAAATAGGCCATGACAGTGGAGCCTCAGAAAGAAGTCCCTCCCCAGCATTGAGCTTGCAAATCTGATCAAGCCAAAAGCCAAACTCCCTGCCTGCTAACTGAGTTGAAACGTCTTGAAATGCATCTACGGTAATTTCAAACACGTTAGCGTTTTTTCGTTTTACAAAAAGCGTTACTTGTAACGTTGTGATGCTTTCACTGAAGTATTCGTGACCTTTGCTTGTCCACCAATCCTGAAAAGTCATGTCTTCCAGAGTGCCAAACATGCGAAACGTTTCGTAGGCAGCCTCTGAGGTGAATATGCCAGTGCGGCAACTTTGGGTGAACTCCTTAGAGAACTTTAAACAACGCCACCAAACCTCTAGGTAGGTGCCGTATATGAACGGCTCGGTTAGTTCTGACCTAAGCTCCCCGGCCGCAATCAAGGGAATCAATTGTTGAGTCCCACTACCCCAATTTGCTCTTTGAACTTTCATTTTTTCGTACCCCATCGAAAAAGTGAAAACCCTTCTGCCCTAGACAACTAACCTGATCTTGTCGAGTCGATTCCGGCCGATGGTTTGATAGTTATCTTTTTAACAGGAGTTTTTTATGAATCACGAATCCGTCCAATCAAGCTCTCCTAGCTTCAACGGAGTCCCGCCAGCCCCGCCAATCGATGAATTGGCCTTTGGTTTGCTGATGAATCGCACACTTGGCGGTTCAGCTAGTCGTCGCCCAAGTGACAAGAGTGCGAACGATGTTCAGGTCGATATGGTCTTAGGTCAGGCCCAGAACTTGGCAAAGATGAACGATCAGTATGTAGAAACATATGTTGTTCGAGGAACCAAGGAGCTGTACGCCCTTCTTGGTGCGATCTACAGCTATGCGCTGCAGATCAATGAATCGCCCTTGCGTGACCACATCCTCCAGCGCATGCGAGAGCGTCTGGAAGAAGACCATGAAATCAAAACTCAGGTCAACACACCTTGGATGACCACTGTTCTGAGATTCATCCTTCCAACAGATCGCCAAACCGCTTACTCATATTCAAAGGTATTGCAAGTTGCGCACGATGAAAACCTCACAGCATTGGAATTACCCAACTACATCAAGGAGCGTGGTGGTATCGGAAAAATCACGTTAACCAAAGACGAAGCCGAAGCCGCCAAATCCGTGAAGGAGCACAAGGAAGCTAAAGCCGACATGCTGCGAAAAATTCTTCTGGCAAATGCTAAATCAGCAGAAACCATCGTTGAGGTTGACAACAAGTTCGTCATCAACACCGTTGCTGAAGGCAAAAAAGAAGGTTCTTTCGAATTCGCTATTTGCGTCAATCCTGGCGGCAATGAGCGACGCGTTGTTCGCTTTATCAGGGTTAATGAATCGGTTGAAGCACAACTGTTGTCACTTGTTGCCGAAGCAAGCCTGTCTGATGACCTTGCAGGGACTCAAGAAAAGCTCGATGTTTTGCGCGAAAAACTGGGCATCACTTCCGGCTGGGGCATGAAGCCGGGCGACAAGGGCTATCAACCCGGTGGCTTACCTGCAATCAATGGCGCTGTCCAACCAGAGGTCATGCTCAATGCACCGCAAAGCACAACCGTCGGCGGCGTCACGATTCATCAGCCTGCTTAACTCAAGTTAACAAGCCAATCCCTAAACCTTCGGGTTTAGGGAACTCTTTTAAGGAGAACGATTTGTACGATTTATTTGAAAAGATCAAAAAAGGTTCAATCCTGCTTTGGAACGTATCAGATGACAACGAGTTACCAAAGCGCAAAGAAATGAATCGGTTACTTGGAACAGACGATTTCACTTACTACAAGACTCATGGCCACCACAGTGACTACATCAGAAAACTTGGACGTCTCAAAAACTATCTGACAACTGATCCAAGTGAAGTCAAGACTGGTTATTGGGCGCAAGCTCAAACCTCACATTTTTTATTTACAAAACATGAGATTGAGTCCAACAGCTTTTTCTTACTCAAGCACTCAACAAAATGTCTTGGTTCATATTTTGTAGACAGCAGCGATTTCGTTGACTTAGAGGTACTGCTTCGTAGATATGAACAAGTTATTGAAATGGCAGATCAAATAAAAAAATGGCCAAAAAAAATTCAAGATCACAAAGAGGAAATTTCTCGTGATGGCATAAAAGACAGTGTCATCGAGAACTTCCAAATATCAAGCCTTACGCAGATGACCGATGGGTATGGGAGACAAGCTATCAATGACGCTATGTCAAAACTGATAGCTTGGCATGACAAGCATTTTTGGAAAACTAAAAAGTCGAAGATGTCATCTGATGACGCGGATGACGACGCTTGCACGCCCTGAGATTAGCCCAGCAAATTCATTAATCATCTAAATGCCACAGCCTCAACCGTTTTCGGTTGACTGTCCAACTTTTCAGAAAACACACTATGTGAAATATTTTGAGTAAAGCTATGGCCCGTGCAATTCAACCCGACACAGAACACCGTCACAGATCCGTTCCGCTGAAAGACACCATAACGCGGATCCCAGGCTATCCCAGCAAACTTGTGATTTTCAAAATCCCCGCCTCCAGCTACTGGTGGGTTCGCTACTACGCAGACAGTCACATCTTCAAACGCACAACGAAAACGGAAATCAAGCGTGATGCGCTAGAGGCAGCTAAACGCTTCTACGATGACATCAACCTTCGCATGCACGGAGGCACTACGTTTGAAGGATTGCCGATCGACATGAACGCAGCTGAAGTTGTGCCGTTCCGCAAAGTCACTCAACTCTTGATGGACTTTGAGAAAGCAAAAGTTGCACGTAAACAGCTAGCACCACTCACCTACGAAAACATTGAATTGCGGATGAACAAACACATCCTGCCGTTCTTTGGACACATGGATATCCTGAGCATCAACTACAAAGTGTTGGATGAATTCCTACAGATGATGTCTAAGCTTGAACCCAAGCTGAGTATTTCAACCTTGAGTAACTACATGGGTTACGTCCGTAAGGTCTTGCAACATGCAGCGCGATACAGCTACATCCAGCATATTCCTGAATTTCCAAAAGTTGGCGTTGAAGACAAGCCACGTGGCTGGTTCAATGTTCGCGAGTACGAAGCGATTACAAAGGCAAGTAAAAAACTTGCAGGCAAGCGAATCGAATGGCGCTACGAGGGAGAAAAAGAAGAAAACACGTACTTCTGCGAAGTCGGGGCAAGACATGGACCAAATGATCGTTTGATCAAACGGTTCCAAATGACAAAAGATTTGTCTGATCTGATTGTGTTCATGGTCAATAGTTACATTCGCCCTACTGACATTCGTCACATGCAACACAAGCACGTTGAAATCATCAGGCGCGAATGGACGTATTTGCGATTGACCTTGCCGCCTAGCAAGGGACACAGTTTTCCGATAACCACAATGCCTTGGGCTGTAAAAGTCTATGAGCGTATTTGCCGCAGACAGGAAGAAGAGTTAGGTAGGCCTGTTCACCCTGAAGACTACGTGTTCATGACTCAAGCGAAGTCGCGTGACAACGCAATCAAATCACTTGGTCGTCAGTTCGATATCGTGCTGGATGTCACAGGGATGAAAGTTAGCAATGTAGGTGAGCCGCGAAGTTTGTATAGCCTGCGTCACAGCAGCATCATGTTCCGATTGATGTTTGGTCGAGCTGTGGACACACTGACACTGGCAAGAAACGCGCGAACAAGTCCCGAGATGATTGATCGCTTCTATGCTGCCCCACTACAAGGCGAGATGAATATTGGCGAGTTGCAGAGTAAGCGTAGACCACGGCCTTGGGAATTGGGCCAAGCAAAATAGAAGCTAAAGCCATGGGTACCGAGTAAAAATCACCAGCTTGATTTGAAAAGTACTTCACCTAAATTTTTCGCAGCCCAAATTTTTACGGGCACAGGACCCAATTCAGGAACCCTTTAAGGCGTCAAAAAAGCCCTACAGCGCGTTTTTCAAAGTGCCCGTAGGGCTGAGTAGCTGAACTCAAATCAAAACAAACGTAGCGTTTAATTTCTCCAACGGAAAATTGGCCCGAGGCTCAAGCACTCAACGAAAGGGCGATGCTCAGTACTGCTTGAAACGCTGCGCGTGGAGATTGATTTGTAGTTGGTTCATAGTTCGAAAATCTAAGGAAAGACTTCGAAAAATCTATGAAGAGTAGTATGGTCTATCTATACTACTTTTGGACGTAAAAAAAGCACTAAGAATCGCTTCTAAGTGCTTGTTTTACAACGGTAAAAGATGGTGGGCGATGCAAGTTTCGAACTTGCGACCCCCACAGTGTGAATGTGGTGCTCTACCCCTGAGCTAATCGCCCATCTTTACCGTTTTCCATCTCTGGAAAGACCGTGATTATGCCACAGAATTTTGCAGATTTCGCCAAACTGTTTTTCCGCCGCTCGATTTATCCAACTGAGCCAGCACATCGTCATGCTGCGTGAGCTCTTGCTCAGAGGCAGCAATCACTGGCAGCTGGTAGCTGCTGAGGTCCACGCGTTCGGTGGTGCGGGTTTGTTCGTCGTTGCTCTCCACCTCCATGAGCAAGGCATCTTGGCCACGTGTCATGTTGATGTACACATCGGCCAGCAACTCGGCATCGAGCAACGCACCGTGCAACGTGCGGCCTGAGTTGTCCACCTCCAAGCGGTCGCACAAGGAGTCGAGCGAGTTGCGTTTGCCCGGGAACATTTCTTTGGCCATCACCAAGGTGTCGATGACACCCTCGATGTAGGTTGTCAAAGGTTTGCGCCCTTGCAGCTCTAGCTCTTTGTTCAAAAAGCCAATGTCAAACGGCGCGTTGTGAATGATGACTTCAGCGCCTTCGATGTATTCCAGAAACTGGTCCACCACCTCACCGAACTTGGGCTTGTCTTTCAAGAACTCATTGGTGATGCCGTGAACGCGCAAAGCGTCTTCGTGGCTGTCACGCTCGGGGTTCAAATAGAAATGCAGGTTGTTGCCCGTGAGCTTGCGGTGCAGCAGCTCGACGCAACCAATCTCAATGACGCGGTCGCCGTTCTCGGCCGACAGGCCTGTGGTTTCGGTGTCTAGAAAAATCTGGCGCATGGTCAGTGGTTTTCTTT
>CALKUJ010000314.1 GCA_937996825.1 uncultured Polynucleobacter sp.
ATGTCTAAGTTCTTGTTGTCACCGATGCCTGGTCTCTTAGTGGATGTTGCAGTCACGGTTGGTCAGAAAGTAGAAGCAGGTCAACGTCTTGCAGCTATCGAAGCGATGAAGATGGAGAACGTACTAGTAGCAACCCAAGATGGAGTGGTTGCAGAGGTTATGGCTGCTAAAGGTGAAAGCTTAGCGGTTGATCAACAAATTCTTAGATTTGAGTGAGTTGATTGATGACTAAACCATTCAAAATTTTAGGCATTCAACAAGTTGCCATTGGTGGGCCAGACAAATCCAAACTCCAGAAACTATGGGTGGATATGTTTGGCTTAGAAGTTACGGGCACATTTAAATCAGAACGTGAAAACGTTGATGAAGACATTTGTGCCATGGGCAAGGGTGTTCACAAGGTGGAAGTGGATTTGATGCAACCCATCGATCCAGAAAAGAAACCAGCTGTACACACAACCCCACTCAATCACATTGGTCTTTGGGTGGATAACTTGCCAGTTGCTGTTGAATGGTTGACAGCCAATGGTGTGAGATTTGCACCTGGTGGCATTCGTAAGGGTGCGGCAGGCTATGACATCACCTTTTTACACCCGAAAGGCAACGAAGAGTTTCCAATCGGCGGTGAGGGTGTTTTGATTGAATTGGTTCAAGCCCCACCCGAAGTGATCCAAGCTTTGGGTTAAGGATTTAAGCTAAATCCTCATAAGTCCAAAGTTAAAGTAAAGCCAATAAAAAAACCGCCAAACTAGGCGGTTTTTTTTATGAAGCTGCAGTCTAAATAAGCTGAATCAATTAACTTCTAGATAGGGTGTCTCAAGACTTTTTTATGATTATTTAATCAAGCGTAGGCTTGCATATAGCTCAAGCCTTTGCGCCATTCTGCAAAAGCGGCCAGTTTGGGCGGTAACTCTTTGATCTTGCCAATCAATAGTAAGCCCTTGTTTTTATTCAATTCTTTACACAAAACTAGAAATTCATCATCAGATAAATGGTTAAAACCGTATCTCACAGAAGGCTCCTATAAAAGTGTCCTTGTGCCATTAACGGCTGAGATTTAAGTTTGGTTGACTTGGAATCAATAAATTCATCATTTATTCAATAAGCCTTTTGGGACAATTTTTTCTCCAAAAGGCATAATGTTGGTTTTGCAAGAAAAAGCACTACGTACTTATAACCATAACTATTTGTTTTTCAGGAGTTTTTTATGTCTAATTTGCCTCAAGGCATGGCCATCAGTGCCGAAGTAACCCCAGAATTTGCAACGATTTTGACTCCTGAAGCTTTGGCCTTGGTCGCCAAGCTTCATCGCGCTTTTGAACCACGTCGTCAAGAGCTTCTCAAAGCACGTGTTGAGCGTACCAAGCGTTTAGATGCTGGTGAAAAACCTGACTTTTTGGCAGAGACAAAACACATTCGTGAGGGTGACTGGAAAGTTGCTCCAATTCCAGCAGCATTACAGTGCCGTCGCGTTGAAATCACTGGCCCAGTAGACGCCAAAATGGTGATCAACGCCTTTAACTCAGGCGCAGACTCTTACATGACTGACTTTGAAGATTCAAACAGCCCAAGCTGGACGAATCAAATTCAAGGTCAAATCAATATGAAAAAAGCGATTCGTCGCGAATTGAGCCTTGAGCAAAATGGCAAGAGCTACAAATTGAATGACAAGATTGCTACATTGCAAGTTCGCCCACGTGGTTGGCACTTGGATGAAAAGCACGTGACTGTTGATGGTCAACGTGTTTCTGGCGGTATTTTTGACTTCGCTTTGTTCTTCTTCCACAACGCCAAAGAACAGTTGGCACGTGGCGCAGGTCCATATTTCTACTTGCCAAAAATGGAAAGCCATTTAGAAGCTCGTTTGTGGAATGACATTTTCTGCATGACTCAAGATGAGTTAGGTTTCCCACGTGGCACGATCAAAGCCACTGTGTTGATTGAAACTATTTTGGCCGCATTTGAAATGGACGAAATTCTTTATGAATTGCGTGAGCACAGCGCTGGTTTGAACGCAGGTCGTTGGGATTACATCTTCTCTTGCATCAAGAAATTCAAAGTTGATAAAAACTTCTGTTTGGCTGACCGTGCAAAAGTGACCATGACTGCTCCATTCATGCGTGCTTATGCTCTATTGCTATTGAAGACATGTCACAAGCGTGGCGCACCAGCGATGGGCGGTATGAGCGCATTGATTCCAATCAAAAACGATCCAGAGAAAAATGCGATTGCTATGCAAGGCATCATCAATGACAAAAAGCGTGATGCAACTGATGGCTACGACGGTGGCTGGGTAGCTCACCCAGGTCTTGTTGAAGCTTCTATGGCTGAGTTCAAAGCAGTATTGGGCGATCGTCCGAACCAATTTGACAAGCAAAAGCCAGAAGTGAATGTGACGGCTGCTGACTTGTTGAACTTCCAACCAGAAACGCCGATCACTGAAGCTGGTTTGCGCATGAACATCAACGTGGGTATCCATTACCTAGGTGCTTGGTTGGCTGGTAACGGTTGCGTACCTATTCATAACTTGATGGAAGATGCTGCTACTGCAGAGATCAGCCGTTCACAAGTATGGCAGTGGATCCGCTCACCAAAAGGTGTTTTGGATGACGGCAGAAAAGTCACTGTTGAGTTAGTTCGTCAATTGATCGCTGAAGAATTGCCAAAAGTTAAAGCAAGTGGTGCAACAGGTCTTTGGGATCGCGCTGCTGAGATTTTTGACACGATGAGTACTGGCGAGAAATTCGAAGAATTCTTGACATTGCCTTTGTACGAGGAAATCTAATTGACGATATTGGCCATCGACACCTCGACACAGTGGTGTTCAGTGGCCTTGGTCAACCCACAAGGGGGCTCGGGTCAACCGCAGTCCCCTTTGTCATCTGGTGCTCTTGTGCGCCACGAGAACCTCGGCCCTGAATCAAGTCAACATGCCTTGGATTGGGTAGAGGCTCTTTTAGAAGAAGCCCAACTCAGTTTCAGAGATTTAACAGCCATTGCCGTTGGTATTGGTCCAGGAGCTTTCACGGGCATCAGGATTGGTGTTGGTATCGGTCAAGGCATGGCCTTTGCCGCAGATTTGCCATGCTTGCCCATCGTTTGTTTAGATGCGGTAGCACTAGAAGGTATTCGCCACTTAGGCCTTAAAGAAAACGATCAAGTGATTGCGGCCACAGATGCACGCATGAGTGAAGTTTATTGGGCGCGTTATGTGGTGCAAGCCAATGGTTTGCCAGAACGTCAAGACGATGTTTTCCTCTCAGCGCCAAAAGACATAGATGTGCCAGCCACACCATTTGCCTTGGTCGGCAATGCTGTCAGCGCTTATCCAGAAGAGATGTTGGCCATGAGACAACAAGCCATGGCGATTGATGAGAGTGCAGTGCCGCACGCCAGATCGATTGCTCAATTAGGCTTGGACGCTTTAGAAAAAGGTCTGCAGGTCAGTGCTGCAGAACTTCAGCCGATTTATGTGCGCGACAAAGTAGCGCAAACAATCGCTGAGCGTGAGCTTGAAAAATCAAACCAAGAAAAATCTTAAAAGGCATTGAGTCTAGTCATGGATCTGCGTCTTTTACCGATGGCCTTGCGTGACTTGACTGAAGTCACGGAGATTGAGCAACAAAGCCATGTTTCACCTTGGACCTTGGGTAACTTTACAGACTCACTAGAGGCGGGTTACTGGGCTTATTGTTTGCGTCAATTAGCAAGCAATGATGATGAGCGTGATCCTTTGTTGGGCTACTGCGTCTTATTGCCTGCCTTGGATGAGTTACAGCTATTGAACATCACGGTTCATCCCTCCTATAAAAGACAAGGTCTGGCCAAGAAAATCATGAAGGTCATCGAAGATGCTGCACAATCAAAATCCTTTCAAGACATTTTCTTGGAAGTCAGGGTCAGTAATGCCCCGGCGATTGCCTTGTATGAAAGTTTTGCTTATCAAGAAATCGGTATCAGAAAGGATTACTATCCTTTAAAAGATGGTGGTCGTGAAGATGCCAAGGTGATGAAAAAAGTATTGCGCTCAAACCCCAATTGAGCAATGAGAGAGAATCAAATAACAAATGAGTAAAAGCAAATGAGTCAGGCTGATTATTTAAATGAGATGGGCATCAGCACCTGGGTGGTGAGGAACGCGGGAGAGGGCGAGCCAAACTCTGTAAAAACCAATCAGGAAGCTCCGAAGGATACCCAGGCAGAGAGCTATGAAGAGTCTCAGCTCAATGATCAAGAGATCGTCTGGACCTTTGTGGTCGATCAGTTGTCTGGTGATGCTGCTTTGTTATTTGACAAAATCTTGGCTTCATTGATGTTGAGTAGAAACACCATTCAATTACTCAGCAGTAAAGAAGCTTTGGCTGGCAAAGTGACCGGCCAAGTGGTGATTGCCATGGGTTCTCAGATGGGCCGAACTTTATTGCAAATGGATGATGGCTTTGAAGAACTCAGGGGTGCAGTCCACTCTTTAGAACAAGCAGAAGATGAACTGCCAGTGGTTTTAACCTACCATCCAGAGCACTTATTGAATAAGCCCAGCGACAAAGCCAAGACTTGGCAAGATTTGCTCTTAGCGCGTTCTTTGATTTAAAGCTCAGTAGTCAATCAAAAGAAGCAAACCAAGTAATCAACTCAGCAAGCAAGAATTAGTGCTTGTATCAGTGCTTGTGCTCACCAATCAAATGCAATGAGTCGTATTCTGCTTGATTGCGTTTGTGCCAACGAATGATCTGAATCATCACCAAAGCCACAAAGCTACCAAACATCACAATCACAATTGAGATAGGTACATTTAGCCAAATCAGCAGTGCGTACAAGCAAAGCATGCCCAAGACTGAGAGATTCTCATTGAAGTTTTGAACTGCAATCGAATGTCCAGCAGACAACAAGACGTGACCACGGTGTTGTAGAAGAGCGTTCATCGGCACCACAAAATATCCAGCCAACCAACCAATGGTTGCTAAGAAAATATAGGCAATCAAAAGGTAGAGTGGAATCTTGAACAAGCCTAAATCAATCACTACGTCTGGCAACAGATCACGGTTATAGATTGCCATGACCATCACCAAAGCACCCATCATCACGCCGTAGATCAAAACGCTCAAAGACTTCTTCAGCGGAATGCGTGAAGCTGCCCAAATAGATCCACCAGCTACACCAAAGGCCACCACAGCTTGCAAGATGGCACCTTGAGACAAGCTCATGCCTAGAGCAGATTCAGCCCACTTAAGAACGATGAACTGTAGCGTTGCACCAGCACCCCAGAAAAGGGTTGTGACAGATAAGGAGATTTGACCTAAGCGATCTTTCCAGAGCGTATTAAAGCAATGTTGGAAGTCTTTGATCAGGCGAACTGGATTGGTTTCTTGTTGTGGGTAACGAGCACCAGTATCAGGAATCTTTAAATTAAACCCAGCTGCAATTAAATAAATGAAGGCAATCACACAGATGGCAGCTTCAGGCGGTGTGTCGATACCAGTTTCAAAGAAGGGCAAGTCAAGACCCAAAAGACCCAAAGAAACTTTATTTGAAATCAAGGTGCCACCCAAGACGGTGCCCAAAATGATCGAGCCAACTGTC
>CALKUJ010000315.1 GCA_937996825.1 uncultured Polynucleobacter sp.
AGGCAAATCACGACACACCAGCCTTGATGTCTATCCATCACACTTACCAGAAAGGACGGTTCAGACATTTCAAAGTCTGATTGCCCTCTTTTCTTTTTCATGAATTTAGAAGCTTGCGTTTTATCCCATGCACGCTGTGCTTCGTCGTAAATCACAACCCGTTCAATTGGCGCCTTGGTATCTCTTAACGCCTCATCTCTGTAATGATGGATATTTTGAACAAAGCTGGCGACTCTTCTGGATGCATCTTTCTTGGATATACCCTCACGCTCTGACTGATCTCGTGATAAGGCCTCACGCATTACATCGACAAGCGGACCATTGCCTGATAAAAAAACAGCATACTCATCGGAGTGCCTTCTTGCTCTGTTTGTAGCAATATTTAATCCTGCAAGCGTCTTTCCTGCCCCAGGGACTCCAGTCACAAAGCAAATAGACTTTCTTCCTGTGATTTTTGCCCGCTCAATGATCTCGTTGATTCGATCTGAAGTACGTCCCAAGTTGGCAGCATCTGCATCAGAGCGAGAAATTTCATTTACATCGTGGTTTCGGTATAGGGCTTGTGCCGCTTCGATAATTGTTGGAGTGGGGGCATAACCCGAAGTAGACCATCTCACATGGTCTACTTCTTGACCAGTCAGTTGCCCTAGCGTCATGTTTATGATTTCTGGCAAACAATTGGGACCGCCCGATAATGGCTTGGCAACCTTATCGTTTGCCCAGCTGAGTGAAAGTGCTGATTGCTCAGTGGCATTGGTTGCTATGGCAATCGGAACGATAGACAGATCATGGCTGCCTCGATGGAAGTTTTTTAGGTCAAGAGAGTAATCGTGAACTTGCTCAATTGCCGATCTATCCACTGAGGAAGCGCCAACTTTGAACTCAATTACAAATACTACCCCGCTCATTAACAAAACCACATCCGCTCTTTTACCCATGCGGGGTATCAAAAATTCAAAATAAATCTGACCTTTAGAGAACGTATTGAGTGCATTTTTCAGTATGTGAATTTGTCGCTGCCAAGCATTGCTTTGTTCGGTATTGAGATCAAATCGATGGTTCACTACAAGAGCGCCCAGAGTTTCACTCTCACTCGAGGCAATGAAATTAGCCAATTCAGCTTGGTAGTAAGCAATATTTCCCATATTTTGCAGTTTAAGCTTTGAACAGAAGTGCTAAAGGATGTAATTGTTATTGGGGAGATCAATTCAAATTGAGAAAACTTTGGACAGCAGACCTCATCCTAATGAGGTTTAGCGTTCAAACAACCCATCTTTACGTTTTAAAACATCAAAATCATTGAAATTGTCACAATTGATACCATGCTGCAAATCAGCAGTATTGATTAATTGACAGTTTTAAGGTTTTGACCATGGCGAGTAAATCCGCGACGCCTTTAAGCCGTTTAAAACAAGGCTTTCATTCACAAATTAAATTCTGGCTAGCCGCCCTCCTCTTTGGCTTATCGGGGCTGGTATTCGCAGACGTATTGGTAGGCCAAGTTGTAGGAGTCTCCGATGGGGACACCATCACCCTGCTCGACGCCAACAAAACCCAGCACAAGATTCGACTTGCGGGAATCGATGCACCAGAGAAGGCCCAAGCCTTTGGGCAGGCCTCCAAAAAAAGCTTATCCGACCTTGTCTATGGCAAACAGGTGACCGTGTATTGGG
>CALKUJ010000316.1 GCA_937996825.1 uncultured Polynucleobacter sp.
CTGTGTTGGAGCATCAAGGTCATGGTGATGATGGCATGGTTCTGGACTTTGGTGATATCAAGAAAATCACCAATGAAGCCATTGTTCAGCAGTGGGATCATGCATTTTTGGTTGCCAAAGAGGATGTAGCATTAGTTAATTTTTTAGCTACCATCCCTGGTCATAAAACAGTCGTTTTGAACTCTATTCCGACAGTTGAAAATTTGGCACAAGAAGCCTTTGCTACTTTAGAACCTATTTTTAAAGACAGATTTGGTGGGCGTTTAAATCTTAGTCGTTTGCGCTTGTACGAAACACCTAATTGTTGGGCTGATGTCCATGCCTAATGAGCAAGACGCAGAGTTCATGAAGATGGCTCTGATGCAAGCTCATCAAGCGCGTGATGCTGGTGAAGTTCCAGTGGGTGCAGTTCTTGTGGCAAATCAGCAGATCATTGCCTCAGGTCATAATCAGCCAATCGGTCATCATGACCCCAGTGCTCATGCTGAGATTGTGACGCTAAAAGCAGCAGGTACCGCTCTGGCAAATTACAGATTGCCCGAGACCACTCTTTACGTTACCTTAGAGCCATGCATGATGTGCTGTGGTGCCATCATGCATGCCAGGGTGTCACGTTTGGTCTATGGTGCATCTGATGCCAAAACGGGTTGTGTCCACAGTGTCATGAAGCTCTTTGACAATGCTCAGCTAAATCACCATACAATGGTTGAAGGTGGTGTATTGGCAGATGAATGCGCCCAAGTATTGAAAGACTTTTTTAGAGAGCGCCGTATCAAGAATTAATAAACCATCAATAGTAAAGACCAATCAATCAGTTTCATGAAACTACACCTCATTGCTCCTTCAGGCTCATTGCCAGACCCTCAGGTTTTGACCAAGGGTGAGTCTTGGTTCAAAAATCAGGGCATTGAGGTTAAGAATCTGGTTTGTGGCGAAAGACAATTTCAAAGATTTGCTGGCACCGATCAAGAGCGTTTAGATGAAATCAATCAGTTAGCTAATCTTTCACCTGACCATGTGGTGATGTCTTTGCGCGGTGGCTATGGTTTGAGTCGTTTGCTTGATCGAATCGATTGGCAGGGCATTGCTAAGCAAGTTAAACAAGGTATGAAAATCATTGGGCACAGTGATTTCACGGCCTTTCATATGGGATTATTTGCCAAGACCGGTGCGCCAAGTTTTGCAGGACCGATGTTCAGCTATGACTTCTGTGGCGAAGTATCTGACTTCACCTGGAAGCATTTTCAAGAAGCAATGACACAGTCAAGCATTCATGTTGAAGTGGTCAGCCCGCAAGTTATCTCTTCACCGATTGGCATCACAGCTGATGACAAAGCAGTTCTTTGGGGTGGCAATTTGACGATGTTGACTTCACTGCTTGGTACTCAGTTTTTTCCTTCTCAAGAACAAGTGGAGGGCGGTATTCTGTTCATTGAAGATGTGAATGAACATCCTTACAGAGTCGAACGCATGCTGCATCAACTGCTTGATGCTGGGTATTTAGGGCAGCAAAGAGCTGTATTGATTGGTGACATTTCTTCCTATCGATTAAGTGATGTAGATCGTGGTTATGACCTTCATGCCGCCATCGACTCCATCAGACAAAAATTAGGACATAGAACCCCAATATTGACTGGTCTTCCATTTGGACATTCTCCCGACAAGTTAACCCTGCCAGTCGGTCGCTATGCCAGCCTTTCAGCATCCTCGGAAGCCTTCATTTTGCAGGTAAGTTGCGTTTGATTCATTTCTAGCAATAGATTCTCGGGTTGACTGCCCTTGATTGGTTAAAATAGTCGACTTTCGTCCTTACACACTTTTACAGGCAAATAACGTGCTTTCAGCAGCAAATATCACTATGCAGTTCGGGGCAAAGCCCTTGTTTGAAAACATTTCAGTCAAATTCGGTGGCGGTAATCGCTATGGCTTGATTGGTGCAAACGGCTGTGGCAAATCCACATTCATGAAGATCCTTGGTTCAGATCTTGAGCCGTCCGCTGGTAACGTTTCTTTAGAACCTAATATTCGTTTAGGTAAGTTGCGTCAGGACCAGTTTGCTTATGAAGATAAGCGTGTATTAGATGTCGTGATGATGGGTCATGAAGACATGTGGAACGCCGCTGCTGAGCGTGATGCACTTTATGCCAATCCAGATGCGACGGATGAAGACTACATGCGTGCTGCTGAACTAGAAACTAAGTTTGCTGAATACGGTGGCTACACAGCTGAAGCAAGAGCAGGGGAGTTGCTGCTAGGTATTGGTATTCCAACGGAGCAACACAATGGCCCCATGAGCGAAGTGGCCCCTGGTTGGAAATTACGTGTATTGTTAGCTCAAGCTTTATTTTCTGATCCGGATGTTTTGTTGCTCGATGAGCCAACCAACAACTTGGACATCCATTCGATTCATTGGCTTGAAGATATTCTGAACGCTAGAAACAGCACGATGATCATCATTTCTCACGATCGTCACTTTTTAAATGCTGTGTGCACTCATATGGCCGACATGGACTTTGGTACTTTGACAGTCTATCCAGGTAACTATGACTCGTACATGCTTGCTTCCATGCAAGCCAGAAGCCAACAGCTAGCGAATAACGCCAAAGCCAAAGAGAAGATCGAAGAACTTCAAGCTTTTGTGCGCCGCTTCTCTGCCAATGCGTCCAAGGCTCGTCAAGCCACATCACGCCAACGCCAATTAGAGAAAATTGAAGTGGCTGAAATCAAGCCATCATCTCGTCAGAATCCATTCATTCGTTTTGAATTTGACAAGAAACTTCATAACATCGTGGTTGAGTGTGATGCCCTTAGCAAAACTTATGAGCGCAACATCTTTAAAAACTTCAAATTGATGATTCGCCCTGGTGAAAAAATTGCAATCATTGGTGAGAACGGCGCTGGTAAAACAACTTTATTGAAATCCATTCTGAGTGAAAAGTTTGGTGGAATCGCAGTTGACTCTGGTACGGTGAAGTGGTCAGAAAATGCCGATGTCGGCTATATGCCTCAAGACACCAGTGAGTGTTTCCCGGAAGACATGACTTTATTGGAATGGATGGGGCAGTGGGCTAAGCCAGGTGATGATGATCAAATCATCAGGGGCACTTTAGGCCGCTTACTCTTCTCAGGTAATGAAATTGGTAAGTCAGTTCGAGTGATTTCTGGTGGTGAAAAAGGTCGCATGATCTGGGGCAAGCTCATGCTTCAGAAGCACAACATCTTAGCGATGGATGAACCAACCAACCACATGGATATGGAATCCATTGAGAGTTTACAAACGTCTTTAGAAAAGTACGATGGCACTGTGATCTTTGTTTCTCATGACCGTGAATTCATCACAGGTTTGGCAACAAGAATCTTGGAAATCAGAACAGATGGAACCGTGGCAGACTTTGAGGGCTCTTATGAAGAGTACTTGGCGAGCCAATCGATTGAGGGTTAATCTTTTCTGACGAAGCGCATGGCAGTGGCTTCATGAGTGATACGCGTCCAAATGGCCTGCTTTTCCTCTGGAGTCATGAAAACCCAGTTGCAAACTTCCAGAGCAGTTCTACCGCAACCTTGGCAGACTTCGTCAAACAAGGTTGAGCAAATGCCAATACAAGGAGAGTCCAAATTATCTGGATTAATTGCTAAGGGCAGGGCAGAGTTTGAATCAGGCTTGTTTGAGTTTGTCATTGGGTTTTACATTTCACTGCTGTATTTATAACGCTTGGCATTGAAGGATTTCATTGCCTTTGGTCCAAGCACCAGTTTTAGGAATAAAACTGATAGCAGATAGTTCGGCTTTACCTGAGCAGTTTAGATCAAAATAACTGATCGGACCTAAACTGCCACAGAAGTTGTAGTTCAGTTGATTTATCTTCATCGATGAACCTTCTAAAATCATTGTGAGCGGTTTTTCATCTGAGTTAGTCAGATCCTTTTTGCAGTGCCAGGTAACGTAATCATTTCGATCGCAGGCCGTGATAGCCAGTGATAGAAGCAGATAAATAGGTAATTTTTTTAAAAACATGTCCACGAATATAGCTCAATCTCATACAACCCGTGAATCTTGGCTTCAGGCAGCCGTTCATTCCTTAGAGCCGATTTTTTCTAAAGCTGGTTTTGCGATTCCACCAGTCAAGGTATCTTGTGGTTGGCCAGCTTCTAGTAGCCCAAGGACCACGCTTGGTCAATGTTGGCCCAAAGAGCGCTCAGGTGACATGGTCAATGAGATTTTCGTTTCCCCAAAGCTAGAGGATCCTGTTGAGGTTCTTGATACTTTGGTTCATGAGCTTTGTCATGCAGTCGATGATTGTCACAGTGGTCACGGCGAAGACTTCAAAGAAATCGCTCATTGTGTGGGTCTTGAAGGTCCTGCCAGAAGTGCTCATGCCACGGAAGAACTGACTGTGCGCTTGATGATGATTGCAGAAAGACTAGGGCAGTATCCACATAAAGCAATTGTCTTTCCTCCGCCAAGAGCCAATAACACCCAGAAGGCTAAAGCCAAATGCGGGCAGTGCGGTTATGAGGTTAGTTTGCTTAAGAAGTGGGCCAGCATGGGTGCACCAATATGTCCTAAGGACAACATTAGGATGGAAGAAGTTGTGTCTGACTTGATTGCAGAAACCCCTGAAGAAGAGTTTGCTCGCAAAGAGAAAGAAAAAGAGATTAAACGCGCAGTTTGCTAGCGTTGGATCAGTTCAATCTTATAGCCATCAGGATCTTGAACAAAGGCGATCAAGGTATTGCCACCTTTGACTGGTCCCGCTTCACGAGTGATATTGCCGCCAGCTACTTTGATGTCTTCGCAGGTTTTATAGATATCTTTAACGCCAATGGCAATATGACCATAAGCAGTTCCAAGGTCATAGCCAGACACACCATGGTTGTAGGTCAGTTCGATTTCAGCATGTCCTGAGATATTGCCTTGCTCGTAGCCTACAAATGCCAGTGAGTAATCCATGCCAGGGCGCTCAGTGGTTCTCAATAAGTTCATACCCATCACTTCTGTATAGAACTTAATGGATCTTTGTAGATCGCCAACACGAAGCATGGTGTGTAGTAATTGCATGATTTTTTCTTTCTCTAGTTTTGATCTTTTGATTGTTAGTCAATATACCAGCGCAATACTGGTGGATTTCCTCGCTCAAACCATACAACAGCATTCTGATCATACTGACGGGCCAATTGATCAGCTTCATCCATTCCTATACCAACAATCAGAAGACTCTTTTCTATCCAAGCCCCCTTTGAATCTCCGCCATGTCCGAAGTAATAGGGTAGATGCTTTTGTTGAATGATGCTCTCTAGTTCGGACATCAGCCTTAGATTCTCTCTGTCATCGATACGCTCTCCCTTAGGATTGCAGGCAGTGATAAAGCAGGCTGTTTGCTTGCCATGCAGTTCCATGAGTTCATCTATTTGCAGATTCGACTGATTGATCTTGAAAGACACCTCAAAATCTGTTCCTGCTTGAGTGGGGAGTAGGATCTGATAGTGAGCCTCTTTGTAGATTTCTTGGAATTTATTCATCTTTTATTCTGATTCATATTTCTTATTTAACATAATAATGATTATGCGAATAAATGATCAATCTAACAAAACTTCCCCAAACAATCCTGCCTACTTAATTTGGGACTTATATGGCTTCTTATAGAGCTTTAGCCATCTTGATTTAAGCCCTTCAGCAATCTCAGTCTGATTATGTTGTTCAGCAAAATCAATCGCAGTCATCTTGAGATTATTCATCTTGGATAAATCAGCATCACGATCCAGCAATAACTTCACTACTTCAATGTGACCGCCACGAGCTGCCATCATCAATGCTGTTGTGCGGTTTGGGCTTTCTGGATCTACATAAGCATTCTTGTCTAATAAATAGGTGACGATCTTCAAATGGCCATTGGTGGCCGCGTAATGCAAAGCTGACCAACCGGGCTTATTGATCTCAACCTGGCGTTTTTCGACCAAATATTTGACTAATTCTTCGGATCCTGTGAAAGCAGCCAGCATGACAGGCGTTTCACCAGCCAAATTCGGTCTTTCTAGGTCAATGGATGGCGTATCTATGAGTAATTTGGCTACATCTAGGCATTTTTCAGTGATAGCAATGGTCAAAGCTGAATTGCCTTTATCGTCCATGGCGTTTGGGCTCATGCCACTGGCCAAAGCCTTTTTAACTGCTTTTACATCATTGAACTTCACATCACGCAAAAAACTGTCTACTTGGTATTGCTGCGCTTGTGGCAAAACAGAGCCAGGTGTTTGGGCAATCGTCAATGAACTGGTTAATGAACCACCTAGTGAAATTACCGATATAAAACAATATGTTGCAATATTTTTATACATTCAGGTTTAACTTTATTTATGTTCAGATGGTTAATTCAAGCCTTTTAAATAGGGGCTTTGAAGAGTGTTTTGAAGTTATGGGTGGTGACTTTTGCTAGCTCTTCGACAGTGACGCCCTTTAGGTTCGCCACGAACTCAGCCACATGAGATACCCAAGCCGGTTCATTGGTTTTACCTCTGTGTGGGATTGGTGCCAAATAAGGAGAATCTGTTTCAATCAAGATTCGATCTAAAGGAACTTGTTTGCATGTTTCTTGAAGATCTTTGGCACTCTTGAATGTGACGATTCCTGAGAATGAGATGTAAAAACCAAGTTCCATGGCTGCTTGTGCAACCTCCCAGCTCTCTGTAAAGCAATGCATCACCCCTGCTACTTGACTGGCACCCTCTTCTTTCAGGATCTTGATAGTGTCTTCAGAAGCAGAGCGTGTGTGAATGATCAAAGGCTTATTGACCTTGAGAGCTGCGCGAATGTGAGTTCGAAAGCGCTCACGTTGCCACTCCATCTCTTCATAGGTTTTGTCGCCCATGCGATAGTAATCAAGGCCTGTTTCTCCAATCGCCAAAATCTTTGGATGCTTAGCCAGTTCCACCAATTGCTCAACCGTTGGTTCAGGAGTGTCTTCGTAATCTGGATGGGTGCCAACCGTAGCAAACAAATGATCGTGTGCCTCGGCCA
>CALKUJ010000317.1 GCA_937996825.1 uncultured Polynucleobacter sp.
ATTTGCGCGCCACCCAACATCTCACTCCAACGTTTGGCGTGATAGACGGGTGAAGGACGGCCCACGAAGTGTTTTAACTCTGAATGGAACTCAGCTAAAAAGTCGGGGTCATGTTGGTACTTGGCGTAGGTCTCCTTGAGCTCAGTCAAGGCATACATCAAAGTTTCAGAAACGAAGACACCACCATAGGGGCCGAAATGACCTCTGACGTCTGGAAAATCATACATAGTGTTACCTCTACACGAATGAGATGCCTTGATCGGCATCCCGGACTGCTTGAATAAACGCCTTCATTAGTTCAGGGCTTTTTTGACCTTTTGCCACTTCAATGCCACTCGACACATCCACAGCACAAGGTTTAAGGTGTGCAATACCCTCGCCCACGTTGTGCGTGTTCAATCCACCACTCAAAACGACCCGATGCGCGTTTTCTTTTGTCCATGTGTCCGGTATCAATGACCAATCAAATACATGCCCACCCCCACCGTAGCCTTCAACGAAGGCATCCAGTAAAAAGCCGGCTGCATCTGCGTATTGTAGAGAAAATTCGGATAAGTTGAAGCCCGCCTTGATTCTGGCGGCTTTGAGCCACGGCATGCCCTGAGCGATCTCTTTACAACGTTCTGGGGTCTCATCCCCATGGAACTGCCACAAAGTCATGGGAACCCGCTCCTGGATCCTCAAAACCTCTTCATCCGTTGGGTTGACCACCAAAGCCACGGCATCTACCCCGCCTGGCATGCGAGCAATCAAAGCAGCCGCCATTTCAGGGCTGACATAGCGCGGGCTGGGCTCATAAAAGACGAAACCCAGGGCATCAACCCCTAAAGAGACGGCCGCATCCACATCGCTTGAACGAGTAAAACCACAGAATTTAATTCTGGTTTTTTCAGCGGTGTGTTTCAGTAAGCCCATCAGTACCTGACTATCCTAAGAGATTGATTGGTAAAAAACTATTGGCCAAATTTGGCTCAGGAATATCGAATTGTTCTGGGTATCCTACCCTAAGAAGATAAAGTCCATCGGCCATGAAGGTGGCACCCGCCAATTGACGGTTTTTTGCTGCCAGCAGCGTTTCCATCCAAGCAACTGTTTCTTTGCCAGTCCCAATCAAGAGCAAACTTCCCACCAAGTTACGCACCATGTGGTGTAAGAAGGCATTGCCCCTGAAAATAAAGTAAACCCAGGGACCGTTTTCAATCACAGATACTTGGTACAAAGTCTTGATCGGGGTTTTACTCTGGCATTCTGAAGACCTGAATGAACTGAAGTCGTGCTCACCCACCAACACCTGAGCAGCTTCACGCATGGCTGCCACATCCAAGCTTTTACCTTTGGGTAGATTCAGAAAGCCTGCTTTGCCATGCACCAAGGGTGAGGCTGTTGGACCAGTGAGCAAGGCGTAACAGTAGCTACGCTCAAACGCCATGTAACGGGCATCAAAATCATCAGGCACGGGCTTGACCCACTGCACCGTGATGCTTGGTGGCAAAAAGGCGTTGACCCCTTTGACCCAGGCAAGATCTGGTCGCACCACGTCGGTATCAAAATGAACCACTTGACCCAAGGCATGCACCCCAGTGTCAGTTCTGCCTGCTGTGATAGTTTTGACTACTTCATTGGAATCGCCAATAAAGCGATTCAGAGCCAACTCTAGGTGATCTTGAACGGTTTGGCCGTTACTTTGGGTTTGCCAACCGGAGAAAGCAGACCCGTCATACTGCAAACCCAGGGCAAGTCGCATGCTATTTGGATGACAGTTGATTGACTTCAGCCATCAATGATTTGGCTTGAATGGTTAACTCAGGGTCAATCTGATTGCTGACCGCCAATACTTCTTGAATGGCTTCTCTTGCAGCAGCAAAATCTTCAATGGTGATGTAGGCTCTGATCAGATTCAATTTGACGCGAAGAGCCTCAGCAGTTGGCAAGGAAGCATCTGAAATCTTCGTGCCTGAAGTCTGTGCTGCAGGACCAAGATTTAAATCCAGTGATGCGAATAACTTGGCGGCTTGCTCAGGGACTGCGTTTGGCTGAGCATTTGACTGAGCCGCAGAACCATCAGACTGACGAGCTTTGTTGGCTTCACTCTTTGAGAGTTTCAATAAAATCAAAAGAGCCAAGAAAACAAATACAGCGATCGCCAATGGGCCTGTTTGATTTTTCCAATCAATCCCTTCGGTCTTTGTTTGAGTTGAACCTTGGTTTTGCATCAACTTCTTAAGATCAGCGATGTTTTTTTCTAGTTCAACAATTCTTTGTTTGGCTTCAGATAAAGCTTTTTCTTGAACCAGTAACTCTTCCATGCGTCGCTTGGCTTCACCTTCTAAACCAGCAGCTGGACCAACCTTCAATCGGTCACCCACTGCAGTTGTTGCTATCTTGTCTTTGCTTGAAGGCACTGCACTCAATGGCAAGTCAGCTTTGCCTGAACGATAGGCCACATCGGCAGACTGGGCAATTTCTTTGGCTTCTTGCTTAGGCACACTTTGAACCATCGCTTGGCTAGGCATCTTTAATTCAGCACCAGCCATCAAACGATGAATGCTGCCACCAGCAAATGCTTGAGGATTCGCTCTGTATAAAGAGATCAATGCTTGATCAAGACTGGCTTCATCAAAATTGGCAACAAGTTTGCTAGCGATCTCTGTCAGAGTATCTCCAGCCTTCACCTCTACTCGGGCTTGATCAGCCACCATCAAGGTATACACACGGCGCACCAAACCAGCTGACCAACGAAGTTCTACCAAAGCATCTAAAAATATTTCATTGGCAGCCAACTTCAACACTTCATCTGAAGTGATCTTGATTGCCACAGGTTCTTCTTTAGAACCCTTGAGTACCGAAACCTTTAATTGAGCTTGAGCGGCCGAGGATGAGATACCCAAACGCTGGTACATCTCAGGACTGGCCAAAGCCGCCTGAATATCTTTGATTGATGAAAGCTCAGCAGGGTCAATTTGAATTGAAATTTGCGCTTGCAGTGGTTCACCAACTTTTGACTGAATGCTCAAGTTGCCCAAGTTCAAGGCAAGCACTTGCCCAGCAAAAACTGCTGAAAAGAATCCAAGTGCTATACGTGAGAAAGTTGCGAACCGCGCAGAGTGCAAATCAACGCTCCAATAAGATGCGTAACATGCGACGCAATGGCTCAGCAGCGCCCCATAACAACTGGTCACCCACTGTGAATGCGCCCAAATAATCAGGGCCCATGGCCAGTTTATGCAAACGTCCAACAGGCACAGTCAAAGTCCCTGTGACGGCTGCTGGCGTTAAATCTCTTTCGGTGGTTTCGCGATCGTTCGGGACCACTTTGACCCAATCGTTGGCGCCGGCCAAGATACCTTCGATGTCGCTCAAAGGAATGTCTTTTTTCAACTTGATGGTCAAGCCTTGTGAATGGCAGCGCATCGCGCCGATACGCACACACAAACCATCAATTGGAATACTGCCCGCTGATCTGAACGGTGGGTTACCTAAGATCTTGTTGCACTCTGAACCGCCCTTCCACTCTTCTTTGGTTTGACCATGCTCTACAGGCACATCAATCCATGGAATCAAGCTACCAGCTAGTGCAGTGTTGCGGAAATTCTTTTTCGGGAAATTAGCTGAACGCATGGTTTCTGCCACTTTACGATCAATATCCAAAATAGCCGATGCAGGATCAGCCAATTCTGTTTTAACCGCATCGTGCAAAGCACCCATCTGAGATAACAACTCACGCATATTCTGAGCACCTGCTCCAGAAGCTGCTTGGTAAGTCATGGCACTCACCCATTCAATAGCGCCTTCACGGAACAAACCGCCCATCGCCATCAACATCAAACTCACGGTGCAATTACCACCCACCCATAGATTGCCACCTTTACTGATGGCAGAATCAATCACTGGGCGGTTCACTGGGTCCAAAATAATCACAGACTCATCGACCATGCGCAATGAGCTGGCGGCGTCAATCCAATGACCCTTCCAACCAGCCGCACGAATCTTTGGATAAATCTCTTTGGTGTAATCGCCACCTTGGCAAGTGATGATGATCTCGCAACGCTTTAATGCATCAATATCATCAGCCGAGTAAAGTTTTTTCTCATTCTTGGCCATCGCAGGAGCTGGGCCACCAGCATTGCTCGTGCTAAAAAAGACTGGCTCAATGAATGCGAAATCGCCTTCGTCTTGCATGCGTTGCATCAAGACACTGCCAACCATACCGCGCCAACCTACTAAACCAACCAATGGAGTCGCCATCACCACACCTATATTTTTAAAAAGTTTTGTTAATTTTGTTAATGAACCTGGGCTATCTATCTTACAGAGCTTTTAGAACTGCTTCACCCATTTCTTTGGTGCCCACCAATTGGCAGCCAGCCGTTTTAATATCGCCCGTTCGGTAACCCTGCGCCAAGACTTTTTGTACAGCCTGTTCAATACGATCAGCCTGCTCTGCTTTACCCAATGAGTAACGCAACATCATCGCTGCAGAAAGAATTGTTGCCAATGGGTTGGCCACACCTTTACCAGCGATATCAGGCGCCGAACCATGACTTGGCTCATACAGACCTTTGTTATTTTTATCCAATGATGCAGATGGCAACATACCAATTGAACCAGTCAACATCGCCGCTTCATCCGACAAGATGTCG
>CALKUJ010000318.1 GCA_937996825.1 uncultured Polynucleobacter sp.
CTTGGCTCGGCTGCAGGTGGCCGATGTCTTTTTGGACAGCTACCCCTACAACTGTGGCTCGACCACACATGACGTGCTGAACTGCAGCTTGCCCATGGTGACCCTGTCAGGCAAAACCATGGTCTCGCGCATGGGACGCAGCATGCTGAGTGCATTGGGCTTGCAGGAATTGATCGCCAACAGCTTCAGCGAGTATGTGGACATCACCTTGAAGATTGCCAACGACGCTGAGTATCAAAAAGAATTAGTCAAGAGCGTCAAGGGCAGCATGGCTAGGAAGCAGAAGAATCCTAAGTTGTTGACTACATCGTTAGAAAACCAAATTCAATTGTTTATTCAAAAAAAATCATAAGCAAACGCCATGTCAAACCATCAGCTTCTCGCCTCATTTATCAACAAATCAGATCGCATGATCAATAAGTGGATTGATTATTTCGAGGTTTATGAAAAAACATTTTCTGCCTACAAAAATAAGCCGATTACTTTCTTAGAAATTGGCATTCAAAACGGCGGCAGCTTACAAATGTGGCGCGAATTTTTTGGGCCTGAAGCCAAAATTATTGGCGTTGACATAGATCCGCAATGTAAAAGTTTAGAGGCCGAAGGCTTTGAAATCTGGATTGGAAATCAAGCTGACCCCAATTTTTGGGCTGAATTTAAGGTCAAGAATCCAAAAATCGATCTGGTTCTCGATGACGGTGGTCATACGATGGAACAGCAGATAGTGACATTTAAATCAATTTTTCCGATCCTCTCCAATGGTGGGACTTATGTTTGTGAAGATACACATACCAGCTACTTTCCGTCACACGGAGGGGGCTTAAAACATCCAGATTCGTTTCATGAATACATCAAAACAATCATGGATGAGATGCATGCTTGGTACTACGCCCCACTGGCAACAATCCACAACTCTTATTTGGCTAACCACTTATATTCGATTGCCCTGTATGACAGCATCGTCGTTATGGAAAAACGAAGAAAAAATCCTCCAATCGTTCTAGCAAGAGGCTTTGAGGGCGATGTGAAAAACCCCGCTTCTATGACTTATATTGAATTGAGACATGCATTTGGAATACCAGACTAAATCGCAGCATGGAGAATCTTGAATATGATTAACTACGTATCTGAAAAAGTAGGTATCGAAATTGGTGGTCCTTCACATATTTTTCGATCACTTATTCCCGTTTACTTTAAAGCACAAAGAGTAGATGGCGTCAACTTCTCAAATAAAACTGTCTGGGAGGGTGAAATTCACGCAGGAAACACTTATCAATACTTACCTGATAAATTTGGTCATCAATTCATTTCGGATGGGACTGACCTCACTCAGATTGAGGCTGAGACCTATGAATTTTTACTTTCATCTGACTGCTTGGAACATATAGCGAACCCAATCAAAGCACTTTTAGAGTGGAAAAGGGTCTTAAAAAGCAATCATTTAATGTTACTTATCCTGCCCAATAAAAAAAGTAACTTTGACCATCAAAGAGAGAATACCTCGTTTCAGCATCTCATTGATGATTACAACAATAATATCAATGAATCAGATATGACTCATTTGCGTGAAATATTAAGTATTCATGACCTAAGCAAAGATCCTGCCGCAGGTAACTTTCAAGAATTTGCAATAAGAAGTCTTGATAATATTAACAATCGCTGCCTTCACCACCATGTGTTCAATGAAACATTAATACGAAATATATTAGAGGTGACAGGATTTAAAATAATTTCAATTGAAGAAACTCGCTCTTCTTTTGTGACGATTGCAATGAAAACAACAATCTAATTTATCCAAATCACATGGGTACTGCCTTGATGACATACTGAAGCGGTATGGCGTCTTTCATAGCCAATTCTGGATTGAATCCACACAAAGCAGCTGTATGCGAAATTGATTTCAGTATTTCTGAAGTGTTATTTTCTTGAAAAATTCTGGGGATTTCTTGCACTACTTTGAATCCAGTATTCTCAAACATTTCATGAATTGTTCGTCTCGTAAACCAGCGTAAATGCGTCCTGTCCAGCAATCCACTGTTTTCGTATGTAAAGTCCCCCATACTCAGCCTAGCTTGAAGCGACCAATGTTGCGCATTTGGAATACATGCCGCAATATAGCCATCCTTAGGAATAATTTGATTAATTTGCGACAAAACCCTCCATGGATCTTTGAGGTGCTCTAGTACATCACCGAAGATCCAAGCATCCACACTTGAATTCATCTTCCAAAAATAATCAGGCGCTTCATCAATATTTAGTGTATATACAGAATCACAGTATTTGGTAGCTAATTCTGCGTAACTAGCATCGATTTCTACTCCTGTATAAATTGCGTGAGGGGCTATTTTTTTAAACTCGCGAGCCAAAGCGCCCGACATACAGCCTACCTCTAGTACCTTTCTAGTGCTAGCCTCCATGACACGAAGTAAATCTGGATTATGTAAGTCATGAACGGGTGTTTGCTGCATTACTGCCCCCACTTTTGGATGTATTTTAAATAGCCACTACGCCAGCTTTCTGACCCGCAATTTCCTTTGCTTCCATGAACAAAGGAAATATCCCAGGTACCTAAATCTAAACCCTTTATTTCTGCTTGGCGACAAAAATCTAAATCATAAAAGTGAAAATCAAATTGCTCATCAAAATATAGGTCATTGTCAATCAGCGTTTGACTGTCGACGGCCATTAGCACACCGTCCATGAGCTTCACCTGCTGTCTTGGGGCGCCATAAAAGCTGATATTTTCTGGCGGAAACTGGTCACCATGGCCAATCACACCGCTGAGATTTTCTCTTGCATCCCAGTTAAATTGTTCGTCGACAAACCACCAGGTGGGTTGGCGCGGCGCACGGCTAATATTCCCAGCCAATCCCACCACGCTAAAGTGCTCCAAGCCCTCTATTAATCTTTTGCACCAGTAATAGTCTAGCAGCAATAAGTCGTCATGCGCAA
>CALKUJ010000319.1 GCA_937996825.1 uncultured Polynucleobacter sp.
CACTCAGGAAATACAGCCGGGTAGTAAAAGATATCCTTTTGGGTCGAGATCACTTTTGCATCAAAATCTTCTAGGGATTCGTAGCCATAAGCGGAGTTGAAAGTGACGTTGAGTGCGGTGGATGCGATCTCATCATGCAGCAAAACAATGGCATCTCCACACTGGTTGTGAAGATCTTTGATGGACGCCCGAGATGTTGGATGTTGACTATTAAAAATGTCTGAGAAGCTGGCTGCACACCAATTGTTTTCAGGCCAGTGGATGCAATATGTGAGCCCATAATGATGAGCAATCGCCAATCCAGACGCCAAAGCATTGATGCGGTTGCCAATACCGCCATCACAAAAAATAGTTAGGCGAGCAGCTTGCATAATTTTTCAGCAGGTACAAACCAAGACAGTTGCAGACTTGGTTTGATGGTCGTGTCTTTATTTTTTAAATTTGTCAATACGTCGATGAGATGGTTTAAATCGGGGTCAACATAAGCATTAATTTGTAAGTCTTCTTTGAGATTTTCATTTTCGTGAAGAGTGCCTTGAATTTTGATGCAATGTACGTCTGACAAAAAATCATCCGTTGCTCCACCAGCCGTGGCAATTACAGGTGTTCCACAGGTTTGCGCCTCAAGGGCTGGTAAATTAAAACCTTCGGCACGGTAGGGTGTGACATAGGCATCAGCTACGTTGTAGAGCGCGTTAAGTTGTGATAAATCCAAATGGCCTGATAACAAGCGAATGGCATCCAGGGTTTCGGGGTCGTTCATGCCAATATCGCCCAAGGTTTGATGCACATATGACTCTGAATTCATCAAATAGGTGGAGCGTTGGTCTTTGAGCAACAGTTTCAGACGTGTGTTTTTCTGGCGTGCTGTGGCAAATGCCTTGATGAGAACGTCTAAGCCTTTGTTCCAATGATGTGTACCCACATTTAACAAAATCACATCATCTGCTTGGTAGCCAATGGCCTCTCGGTTCTTGGCAATGCTATCGGCATCCATTTGAAAAAAGTAATTACTATCAGCCGCATGCGGAATGACATGAATGATGTCTTCGGGAATGCCGCTGGCCATGAGCCTGTTTTTGCTCCAGGTGCTTGGTGTGTGTATTTTTCCGCCTCTTGCGGCATACCGATTGACCATCTCTTGGTTGTAGTTTGAATCGTTCAAGCCAAACTCAGTGACGGCAAACGTGACAGTGGGTAAGTCAACAGGGGTATCGAGTCCAAAGGGTGCGAATATTCTGTAGATTGCTTCTGGTTCAATCGGTTCAGAAATATTCTGAATGATGTTCATGTCGTTGGCATGAAAGCCAGCAGAGTTTTCACCAGAGGCCCAATGGGGCATGACAAATGGCATGTCAATGTGGCGAATGGATGCTAAGCCCGATTTGTGCCAATGTAAGAGCTGGAATTGGTTGACCAAAGCATAAGAGTGGCTGATGCCACGCCAGCCCTCAACCTGTAGTGCTATTTTTTTGTTGGGTTGGTTAGTCATGGCTTATTTCCAAATACATTGGCTTTAGTGTCTGAAACTAACTGCGTTAATTGACTTTCTAATTGGTAAGTCATTCTGACAGGGGCAGCTTGGTAAGTTTCTAAATTGCGTTTGATTGTTTGTTTCAGTTCACTGCAAACTTCTATGTTATTTGATAGATCTAAAACGATTTTTGCGTACGCATGTTCTGTGTTTGCAATCAAGTTGGATGCCCCTAGCGCTTTTTGAATGCTAAGACCCATGCGAGAGACCATGGTTTTGCCGTGCATTGTCACCAAAGGCAAGCTGGCGTTGGCCGCGTCACGCGTAGTAGATCCACAGTTATACGGAAAATTATCCAAAAACACATCAGCCATTCTCAGCTTGGCCAAGTATTCAGCGTGTGCAGCTCTACCAGTAAAGACGATGCGATTTAAATCAGCACCTTTTTGCTGAGCATAGGTTTACAGCTGATGTGTGGTGGCTTTGTTATCGTCCATCAGCCACAGCACGCTATTGGGTGCTTCTTTGAGGATATTCAACCAAACGTTGAACATCTCTTCTGTAATCTTATAAACATTCCCAAACGCCGCCATCACAAACGCATCTTCAGAGATCGGAAGAGCACACGTCTGAACTCC
>CALKUJ010000320.1 GCA_937996825.1 uncultured Polynucleobacter sp.
GCAACCACTACACGGAGGGCTTCAAGCCCCTTGGAGGTTTCCATGGTGATTGGATGTACACCCGAAGGTGTACATCGTCAACTGCTCTGCTCGCGCCAATCATTCCCTACCGCAAAGCAGTCAACGACAACGGCATAGACCTCGCGCTGCTTGCGGCGATACAAAGCTGCTTGCTTAGGTAAATCTAATACCGCAGCAAAAGTACGCCAAGCCAACAAACCGACGATCAATATCCCCAAGACCACCACAATGAATAAGTTGAGGCTGGTATCTAAGCGATAAGGTGGAAAGTAGATGGTGATATGACCAGCATTACCACTGGCAAACAAGGCCAATAGAACTGCCGCAGCAAATAAAAAAGCCAACCACAATGCACCGCGCATCATCACTGACCCTTATTCACTGGAATTGATTTAGACATTTCAGCACGAAGCTCGCTGATATTCTTTTGAATCTGTACCACTGAACTTGCTTGAGCTTGAAAATGTTTTGCTATCAATTTTTCAGCTTGAATCAAATCATCCTTGCTGGCCTGAGGCAACTGAGACAACCAAGCCAATCTGGCACTTAAAAAATGTAATCTCAATTGCTGACGAATCAAATCTTGGGCAGCCGGGGTCATCGCCACATCTTTGACATCGCCCACCACTTGAATGCGCATCAACTGATCACCCAAACCCTGAATTGCTGACATTATTTTTTGAATAAAGCCTTGAGTTCCAGCATTACTCGCAATTGCTGGAGCTTCTGCCACTGGCAAAGCATTCATAGGCAACTGAGCAACTTGATTCAATAATTGATTCAGTTGATTAGCCACAGGCGCAAGATTCTTTTGGTTCTCTAGAGAACTCTTCAGGGCCAGATTGATTTCAGCCTCTTGGGTCAATACTTTGCTCAATTGGGACTCTAACTCTAGGACCCGGGCATCAAGTTGAGCTGGTCGATGATAAAGACGAAGACCACCCTCGATCACCAACCAAACAAGACAAATGGCAATAGCGATCCACAAAGCTCTCCATAAGCCTTTACCCAAAGCTTCTGATTGCAGTTGTTTGGTGGTTTTACCGCTCACTTGATCGAGTTCTACAGCCATTTCTATTCCTAATTTTTATTGGGGTGCCATTGATTGATTTTGACAAGCAACTGATCGTCACCTGGCGTACAGCAATCAACATTTTTAAACCCAAGTTCCTTGCATATCTGAGCAATACGCTCATGCGTACACAACATCATAGCTTCATTTAACCAAGGCTCTGCCCATGATGCACTTTCTTTTAAAAACTGAGCTAAATGACGTGCCGCCTCAGAGGAAGTCAGGACACAAATAGAGTCACCGGGCATCACTTTTTTTAAACCAAGCCAGGCTGGTGAATCACTGGCCAAGGGAACTCTTTTGTAGGTCGATACTGAGTGTATTTCTGCGCCTTGTAATAAAAACTGTTCCCCAAGCCAAGCTCTTCCACCAATACCTTTTAGAAAGAGAATGTTTTTACCAGCCCAAGATTTCTGGGCTTGATTCAAAACTTTCCATAAGCCCTCTGAATCCCATTCGCTTGGATTATTCGGAGCATAAATAGTGTAACCATGTTCAGCAGTGATGCCATGATGACTCAATGCTTCTAAGCTACCGCCACCCACGACCGCAATTGGAATACTCTTTGGCCACTCCGCCTGCAGCAATCGCATCGAACACTCGACGGCATTAGGACTCACAAAAACTGCTAAATCACTGGCCGGCAAGAGGTCTTTTAAGCGCTTAGCATCTGCGGGGTTTTCATTGGGCACAATCGACAATAAAGGCAATTGAATTTGCTCTAGCATCGGAAACTTCCGATGTAGTAACTCTCCCAATCTTAGAGACTGTCCTAGTGGTCGAGTCAGAACAATATTGGGCATGAGTTTTAGCTTAGATTATCTTGGGGGCAATAAATCTTTAGCGCCCTGAGCAATCAACTCATCGGCAACCTGCAAGCCCATTTGGTCGGCATGCTCCATGCTAACGATTGACAACTTCTTTTCAGATCGACACATACTTTGACCATCCGTGCTGGCTACAAAGGAACGAAGATACAAAGAATCTGAACCTTCCCAAATTGCATAGGCAGCCAAGGGAACATCGCAAGAACCACCAAGCGCTCTAGAAACAGCTCTCTCGGCAGTCACAGCCATCGCAGAAGGGGCATGGTTCAAAGGAGCAAGCCAGCTTTTCATTTCCGGTCTTCCAGCCCTGATCTCGATACCCAAAGCACCCTGACCAGCAGCAGGCAAACTATCCTCCGGAGCCAATAAGCTGCGGATGCGCTCGGCCATACCTAAACGCTTCAGACCAGCAGCGGCCAAAATGATCGCGGCATACTCGCCTTTGTCTAATTTACCCAAACGGGTGTCCAAATTGCCGCGCAGAGGCTGGATATTCAAGTGTGGATAGCGTGAGCGCAATGAAGCCTCACGACGCAAACTAGCGGTTCCCACAACCGCTCCTGCAGGTAAATCTGCCAGAGTTGCATAGTCATTTGAAACAAAGGCATCCCTGGCATCTTCACGCTCCATGATGCAAGACAACTCAAAGCCTTCGGGCAACTGCATCGGGACATCCTTGAGAGAATGAACTGCCAAATCCGCCCGCCCCTCTTCCAAAGCCACTTCTAATTCTTTGACAAAAAGACCCTTACCGCCGACTTTAGAGAGGGTTCTGTCCAAAATCTGATCACCCCGAGTGGTCATACCCAAAATACTGACATCGCAGTCTGGATAGAGCTTTTTCAGGCAATCTCGAACATATTCAGCCTGCCACATGGCCAAACGGCTCTCTCGGGAGGCAATTACCAGCTTTTTAGGATAAGAAATTTGTGTCATAACCATAAGGATAAGGCCTTTGAGGCAATATACTTATATTTATGGCAGATTTAGATAAAAACAAGAACTCTCTGGACAACAAAGACCAAGCTTGGTCGGCTCGCTTTGCCGAGCCTGTGGCGGAACTCGTACAGCGATACACCGCTTCTGTTGACTTTGATAAACGCATGGCCTTGGTTGATATCCAGGGCTCTTTGGCTCACGCCGAAATGTTGACTGCGCAGAAGATCATCAGTGCTGAAGATTTTGCTGCGATCCAAAAAGGCATGGCAGAGATACGCTCTGAAATTGAAGCAGGTTCATTTGTTTGGGAACTCGCTCTTGAGGACGTTCATCTGAACATCGAGGCACGTTTGACCAAGTTGATTGGCGATGCTGGCAAACGTCTTCACACCGGTCGCTCAAGAAATGATCAAGTAGCAACAGACATTCGTCTCTGGTTACGTGGTGCGATTGATGAAATTCAATCAGAACTCACCTCTTTGCGTTCAGGCCTACTTGGTCTAGCTGAAAAGCATGCTGACACCATCATGCCTGGCTTCACACATTTACAAGTAGCCCAACCCATCACATTTGGTCATCACGTGATGGCTTACGCAGAAATGTTTGCGCGTGATGCTGAGCGTTTGGCTGATTGCCGTAAGCGTGTCAATCGTTTACCACTCGGTGCAGCAGCACTGGCTGGAACGAGCTATCCAATTGATCGTGAACGCGTGGCCAAAACTTTAGGATTTGACGGTGTTTGCCAGAACTCCTTGGATGCGGTCTCAGATAGAGATTTTGCGATTGAGTTTTGCGCCACCGCCTCATTGGTGATGACGCACATCTCACGCTTATCTGAAGAGTTAATCATTTGGATGAGTCCAAGGGTTGGCTTTGTGGACTTGCCTGATCGTTTCTGTACAGGCAGCTCGATCATGCCGCAGAAGAAGAACCCTGATGTACCAGAATTAGCAAGAGGCAAAACTGGTCGCGTGAACGGCAACCTCATTTCATTGCTGACTTTGATGAAAGGCCAACCTTTGGCCTACAACAAAGATAATCAAGAAGACAAAGAACCGCTATTTGATTCAGCAGATACTTTGCGCGACACCTTGCGTATTTTTGCTGACATGGTTCCGCACATTCAAGTAAAAGCAGATGTGATGAGAGCTGCAGCACTTCAAGGTTTTGCTACTGCGACTGATTTGGCTGATTATTTAGTCAAAAAAGGTTTGGCTTTCCGTGACGCTCATGAAGCTGTTGCTCACGCTGTGAAGGCCTGCTCAAACAAAGGCTGTGACTTGGCAGATTTATCACTGGCAGAATTGAGAACTGCTTGTGATCTTGGGGATAAAGCCAATCTCATCGGTGAAGATGCATTCAAAGTCTTGACCCTTGAGGGCTCGATCAACAGTCGTAACCATGTTGGCGGCACTGCACCAGAGCAGGTGAAAAAAGCGATTGCAGCCTATCGCAAAAACTTGAAATAAGCTCTAACGCAACAAGCAATAGTTTCTTCGTTTCAAATAAAAATGGCTCACTATAAAGTGAGCCATTTTTTTAACCAGACAGAAGCTGTATTTACATCAGTCTCGAAGTCAGTCCTTGACGCAGTCAACGTAATATTCTTTGCGACCGTTCAAATCACCTTTGACCAAACCATGGACGTCGGTTTCAAAGCCAGGGAACTGTTCATTGAAATCACGAGTAAAACGCAAGTAGTCAACGATGCGCTTATTGAAACGCTCACCCGGAATCAATAGAGGAATGCCTGGCGGATAAGGGGTTACCAACATTGCTGTGACTCGACCTTCTAAATCATCAATGATCACGCGCTCAATGTCACGGTGCGCCATTTTTGCCCAAGCATCTGATGGCTTCATCGCAGGAATCATGTCTGACAAATACATTTCTGTGGTCATGCGAGCCACATCGTACTTTTTGTAGACTTGGTGAATTTGCTGACAAAGATCTTTGAGGCCAATGCGCTCGTAGCGTGGATTCTTGGCTACAAACTCTGGCAGCACTCGCCACAAAGGTTGATTCTTATCGTAATCATCTTTGAATTGTTGCAAGGTCGTGACCATGGTGTTCCAACGGCCCTTGGTGATACCGATAGTGAACATGATGAAGAAAGAATACAAACCAGTCTTCTCAACAATCACACCGTGCTCAGATAAATACTTGGTCACAATGCTGGCCGGAATACCGGTATCAGCAAAATTACCATCCATTTCCAAGCCAGGAGTGATGATGGTTGCCTTGATTGGATCGAGCATATTGAAGCCCGCAGCCAACTTACCAAAATCATGCCAACGCTCATCAGCTTGCAAAACCCAATCATCTCTCTCGCCAATACCCTCTTCGGCAAGATACTCAGGGCCCCAAACCTTGAACCACCAGTCAGCACCCCACTCTTCATCCACTTTGCGCATGGCACGACGGAAGTCCAAAGACTCAGCAATTGATTCATGAACCAAAGCAGTACCACCTGGAGGCTCCATCATGGCCGCTGCCACATCGCAAGAAGCAATGATCGCGTACTGCGGACTGGTGGAGGTGTGCATCAAATAGGATTCATTGAAGCAATCGTTGTCTAATTTATTAGACTCTGAGTCTTGCACCAAAATCTGTGATGCTTGAGATAGACCTGCTAATAACTTATGAGTTGATTGTGTAGAAAAGACCATGCTTTCTTTTGAACGTGGTCGATCTTTACCAATCGCATGCATGTCTTTGTAGAAATCATGGAAAGTTGCATGCGGTAACCATGCCTCATCAAAATGCAAAGTATCTACTTTGCCGTCCAACATTTCTTTGATCATCTCAACGTTGTACAACACGCCATCGTATGTACTTTGTGTGATGGTCAATACACGTGGCTTGGCATTTTTATCAGTGATGAATGGATTGCTTTGAATCTTCTTCTGAATCGTTTTCCAGTCAAACTCTTCTTTAGGAATCGGACCGATGATGCCGTAGTGATTGCGCGTTGGCATCAAGAAAACAGGCACAGCACCAGTCATCATGATGGCATGCAAAATTGACTTATGGCAGTTACGGTCAACAATCACAATGTCACCAGGAGCCACTGTTGAATGCCAAACGATTTTGTTAGACGTCGAAGTACCATTCGTCACAAAGAACAAATGGTCTGCGTTAAAGATGCGAGCAGCATTGCGCTCACTAGCAGCGACAGGGCCGGTGTGATCCAATAATTGACCTAATTCATCGACCGCATTACAAACGTCGGCACGAAGCATGTTCTCACCAAAGAATTGATGGAACATCTGCCCTACTGGGCTTTTCAAGA
>CALKUJ010000321.1 GCA_937996825.1 uncultured Polynucleobacter sp.
CTTAAGAAGTCCTTCGGCCTGTAATGCTGCAATCGCCCGATAAAGCGCCTCATGGGTCACGCCCAACTCACCTGCCAGTGTTTTAAGACCAGAGGGAATGGGGAATCGTCCATCTTTACCTTCTGTCTCAATCAAATGCACAAGACGATCGCGGATCGATTTCATATTCAAACGTTCGAGGTGTAACCGCAAGCGGCGCACTTCAGTGTTGAGCATATTGATCCATCGACTGGCAAATGCAGGGTCTTGATCTAATGATTTCGTCAAGGCTTTGACGGGGACTTTGATCACATGCGTATCTGCAATGGCAACTGCATCACAGTGGTATCTGGAGACCTTCAGGCTGGCCTCACTGATAAACCCTTGGCGAGTGCGTTGCAGAACGACAGATTCACCATGCATGCCGCTGCGCTCCAACGTGACTTCGCCAGAAATCACATAGAACATCCACGCAGGCATAGCGCCTGCAAGGAACACGCGGTCATTTTTCTTGATCAGTCCAGCCTCGCACTCACCCTGAATATCAGGAGGAAGAAGAGCCTTGAGCGCCTGTGGCAAAACAACTGTTTTCATATGATTCAAATCATATGGCAATTACTGGTTGAAGCGCAAACTTCTATCCATGCCGAGATGAAGCCCTTTCATCTGGCACCAAGTGAAAAGGAGTCGCTTATGTCTGTAGCGATGGAAATTCAGGTTGACAACCTCAAGTGCGGTGGCTGTGCTCGGTCAATTCTTAACGGGTTGACCGATATGCAGGGCGTGTCCAACGTAGAGGTAGATCATAAGAACAAGCTGGTGAGGTTCTCAGGCGAAGAAGTATCTCGGGCCCAAGTGGCAGCGAAGCTTCGCTCAATGGGCTATCCCGAAAAGGGAACGCTTGAAGGTTTGAGTGCAGGAGTTGCAAATGCCAAGTCATTTGTCAGCTGCGCCATTGGTCGCGTGTCTTGATTCAAGTTTTAATTCAAATCTGGAGTTTTATATGAAAAAGTTTCTCACTTCCGTTTTAGGTATCGCTTTGATTGGTGGTTCTATTGGTAGCTTTGCGCAAGATCATTCTTCTCACGGTTCACATGGCCAGCAAGCGGGCATGGGATCAACTGAAATGCAAGCCATGAAACAGGACATGCAGAAAAAGATGAGTGCGGCAAAGACTGATGAAGAGCGTCAGGCAATCATGACCGAGCAACAAAAGTTGATGCAAGGCAAGCAAGGACAAATGATGTCAATGCACTCGCAAGGTCATGGCATGAAAGATATGCCCAACAATATGGCTGAGCGTCAGCAAATGATGCAAAAGCAGATGGGCTCGATGAGCGGTCAGATGCCAATGGAAACCATGTCTCACTAAAATGGTACGAACCCTCAGCGAAACGCTGGGGGTTTTGTCTAAACGTAGAAATACTGCTACGATTGAAACCATGAAAACCATCAGATTTTTAGTGATGTGTCTGCTTGCTCTTGCAATTCCGTTGCAAGGGATGGCTTCGGTCACTCAAATGTTCTGTCACGGTAGCGGTTCGGCTTCTGCTGTCGTCCAAACAACTGCCGATCATTCGCATCACCAAGCGGCGGATCACTATCACGCTCAAACCAAGTTTTCGGATCATCAAGTTTCCAAAGCAGGGGTTACGAAGAGCTTGAATCACAAATGCAGCACCTGCGCTCAATGCTGCTTTGGCACTGCCTTGCTGCCAGCACCCATCTATTTGATTCCTAGCCAAGAAGTTAGCACCTTTGTTGCGACCAGCACCGTGCTCCTGGGTGAGTTTTCTCCCCTCAATTTAGAGCGACCTCCGCGTTCCTTCCTCGCCTGATCAATTCAGCAACCTTGTGGTTGCTTGAGTTGCAGTTCGTTCTCGTGATGCATAGCCATCACGAGAGACGATTGATCCATGGTCAACGAGGAATTTATGTATCTCAAATCTCCAAAGCTGCCGCAGCTTACTACTGCTGTATTGCTAGCCTGTCTTCTTTTGAGCAGTGCCTGGGCGCAGTCTGACAACAAAGTCAAAGTCTCGACAGCGGAAAAATCCGTTGAGTTGGGCTATCAGTCTTCTTTTCAAAATTACCAGCGCTACTCTTCGACCCCAATCCAATCTTGGAAACAGGCGAATGACACCGTCAAAGACATTGGTGGGTGGCGAGCGTACGCAAAAGAAGTCACACAAGACCAAGACCCTAAGGCGTCCACGCCCGTCCATTCTCATGGAGGTCATCAATGAGCCTCAGATATAAAAAACTCAAATCAATGGCACTGGTTGCGGCGCTTGGTTTGTCGGGTTGTGCCAGCTACAACTTAGACCAAGGCATAGATAGGGCAAATCGGGAAGCGAATCGCTTTACCCAGAGCGAGCTGAACCTTGCAAAAAACAAAGAAGAGCGTGACAAGCGCTTGGCTGCAACGAATCAACTTTTAGCGAAACCCGTGGGGCAAAAAGAAGCCGTCCAGTTGTTGCTGGCAAACAGCCCTGCATTTCAAGCCCTGTTGGCTCAAAACTGGGCTGAAGCTGCAAGCGCGGCCCAGTCGGGGCGCATCTCAAACCCCACGTTCGCTTTTGAAAGTGTTGTGACTGGTAGTGAGACCGAGTTGAATCGTTTCTTCTCGTTTGGTTTATTGGACCTCATCACCTTGCCTCAACGCTCAGCGATGGCGAACTACCGCGTTGAACAGGCTCAGATCCGAATGACCGCTGAGGTGGTGGATCAAGTCACTCGCGTGCGCCAAGCATGGGTGCGTGCAGTGGCTGCTGAGCAGACATACAAATACGCAGGTCAAGTGCTAGCGAGTGCAGAGGCGAGTGCCGAGTTGGCTAGGCGTATGGAATCAGTTGGCAACTTCAACAAACTTACTCGTGCAAGACATCAGGCCTTTTATGCAGACGCTGCCACGCAGCTGGCGACAGCCAAACAAACGAGCGTGTCACGCAAAGAGGAGTTGGTGCGATTGTTGGGTTTAGATGAAGTTCAAGCTAAACAACTTGTTCTGCCAGAGAGGCTGCCTAAGCTACCAAAGCAACCCATGTCACCTGAGGACGTTTCCAAACAAGTCAGCCAAGAACGGTTGGATGTCCAGCAAGCGAAAGCAGCGTTAAACGCCGCAGCTAAAGCACAAGGATTGAATATGGTGACGAGCTTTACGGACATCGAACTGTCTGTAAGGCGTGGCAGCGTATCAGACAGCAGTACATCCTCGTTCAGCACAAGACGTGGTTATGAGGTTGGCGTGAAATTGCCAATTTTTGACTGGGGAAACCTTCAACGTGACGCTATGAATGCACAAACCCTGGCTGCAGCCAATCTGCTGGAGGCCACCATTCGCTCTGCTGGATCTTCCTTGCGTGAGAACTATGCGGCGTACAGAACCACCTACGACATCTCCAAGCACTACAAGGATGAGGTCATTCCACTTCGCAAGGTCATTTCAGAAGAGAACGTGCTTCGATACAACGGGATGATCATTGGCGTTTTTGAGTTGCTGGCTGATTCACGCGACCAGATTGGCGCTGTTGTGTCAGCTATTGCCGCAGAGCAACAGTTCTGGTTAGCTGATGCAGCGTTGCAAGCCACATTGATAGGTCGCCCAACTTCAATTGGGGTGGCAACCATCAGCAATACAACTAGCAATACGGCTGCTGGCCATTGATTGGGGATAAGCATGACATCAAGACGAGATTTTTTTAAAGCAGCAGGCATTGCTGGAGGCGCTGTCTCAGCAGCAACTGTGGGTCGATTCGCTTTGGCTGGGTTACCTGAACCAGTGATTCAGTCCAAGCCAGACACCATGCCGCCCTTAGTTCCAAACACAGGACGGCCATACAACCCTGTGGTCACACTCAACGGCTGGACACTGCCATGGCGCATGAACCAAGATGTCAAAGAGTTCCATTTGGTGGCCGAACCTGTGGTGCGAGAGATGGCCCCCGGCTTTAAAGCGCATCTGTGGGGCTACAACGGTCAAAGCCCCGGTCCGACCATCGAAGTGGTCGAGGGTGATCGTGTGCGTATTTTTGTGACCAACAAGCTGCCAGAGCACACCAGTGTGCATTGGCACGGTCAGCGGTTACCTAACGGGATGGATGGCGTGTCGGGCTTGACACAAAGATCTATCAAACCGGGACAAACATTCGTTTACGAATTCGTCGCACGACGCCCGGGCAGTTTCATGTACCACCCACATGCCGATGAGATGACGCAGATGGCAATGGGCATGATGGGCCTGTGGATCACGCACCCCAAAGAAAAGCACCCACTCATCGACGAGGTGAATCGCGACTTCTGCTTCTTGTTGAACGCGTTTGACATTGATCCTGGCAGTTACACGCCAAAAACAATGACGATGCTGGATTTCAACCTTTGGAGTTGGAACAGTCGCATCTTTCCTGGCATTGATTCCTTGAATGTCAGGCTCAACGACAAGGTGCGCATCCGTGTTGGTAACTTGACGATGACCAATCACCCCATTCACTTGCATGGCCACGAGTTCACGGTCACGGGAACAGACGGTGGCCCCATTC
>CALKUJ010000322.1 GCA_937996825.1 uncultured Polynucleobacter sp.
TGGTAAATACAAGCACTTAAGAAAATCACACTTTTCTTAATCGCGTTGATTTCATAGAGGATTTTTTAACCCGCCAGTGCATCGGGTTTTGGTCGCGTCATTTTGCTAAAGAAAACACACTTGCTCGTGCGTTTTTATTTATCTAAAGGACACACGACATGGCACAAGCCAAAACACTCACCCCTGCAGAACTTGAGCAAGTTCTTGCCTACATCGCATCTCGCACCTTTGCCATACGCAATCGCGTCATGCTGCTTACAGGTTTTTATTCAGGCATGAGAGTCGGCGAAATAGCTAGCCTTAGCTTGGGTGACGTAGCGAATGCAGACGGGACAGTTAAAGCAGAAATCCGCCTTGCCGCGTCACAAACCAAAGGACGACAACCACGTACGGTGTTTATTCCGCAAAAGCTGCGTGAGGAAGTTGCCACGTACATCAATCTGCGTCAGCCACTCCAACTAACGCACCCACTCTTTATTACAGCTGGACGCAAACCATTCTCAGCAAACGGTATGACACAGCACTTTTATTGGCTTTTCAAGAACGCGGGCGTTGCAGGAGCCACGTCACACTCCATGCGTCGCAGCTTTATTACCAACCTCGCCAACAAAGGCATTGGCGTTCGTGTGTTGGCAAGTCTTGCAGGACATCGCTCAATAGCTGTGACACAGAAATACATTGACGTAAACGATGAGATGAAACGCAATGCTGTCGAGCTAATTTAATTCAGCTTTACAACAAATGAAAATGCCCAAAAATTGCGGGCATTGTTCGCTATGAGCAAGGTTTATTTTGCTGTCACTACAACATCGGATTCAGCATCTACAACAGCCCAAACCGTTGCACTACCAATGCCTGTGTCGATGCGTGTAATTGAGCCTGTGAATGTAATCTTGTCACCTTCACGTGCATTGAGGCTCAAGAACTTATCAGGGTACAAGCTGATTTCATAGTGAAACTTCTTGTCATTTGTTGTACATGCCATGCCCGTCTTCGTGCATGTAAATTTCTCAAGTTTTTTACCCTTGAGTTCATTCATTTTTCGTTCGGCCACGTTTGCTGCGTCCGCAGATTTTCTAGTCATGTCTCCTCTAGCTGTAATAGCTTTTGAAAATTCCATAACCTCTTGTTCCAACGCCTTTTGTTCTGCTGTCCTGCCATCATTGCAACCTGCAAGAAACAGTGACAACATCACACAAGAAATGCCAAGTCTTTTCATCTTGTCTACTCCACTTTAATAAACAGTCACAGCAATGTGTTGATGGCGTATGCAGCACCCATTGACGCTACTAAGAAGAAAATTCCATCGCCCATACTCTTCGCCAGTACAGCTTGCCCATCAGTGCTTTGTCGCAGCTTGGTATTGAGAGATTCGTAATACCAGTAATTACCAAAGTAACCGACTATCAACAAGTTAACAACGAATGAAACTAGCTGATTCATGCCTGTTGTGAACCGACTGAATTGCAGCATTTCTAGTGCCACGTATATCCATGCCCATTTGTACACACCACGAAAGCCCAACCAAATTGGCGCCAACAAGCCAGCCCATAAATTGAAACCACTTGCTACGCGAATCTGTCCCATGTCAAAGCTGTCTAGCTTCTTCATTTCGTAAATACGCAAGAAGGATTCACGGTAGTACGCAGCCTTATCACCAAGCAACGTATCAAATGCTTGGGAATTAATCAAGTCAGCTGTCAAAGCAATACCACGCTCTTCATCTGTTTGTCCCGAGCCCAAAGTAGTTGCAGCAGCTACGTTTGAGAGGGGCGTAGGTGTCGCACCCAATGCAACTCCACACTCAACGCAGTACTTAGCGTCGTCGTTATTTTTTGCACCGCATTTTGTACAAAACATCGCTTGCATCCCCTGCTCTTAGTAGAAATAAAGACAAATGCTAATTTGACAAAAAAGGTCGACAGCAACACAGAGTTGCAAATAACATTTTTAAGTGCAACATCAAATTGGCAAACGCAACTTTGAAATGCACAGAATCAATTGCACACAAACTAAACGTGCAATTTTGTACATGGACGGAACAAGCAACAAGCGAACGCAGAACACAAAACTGGACGAAGCAAAGGCTCGTTTCAGCAAAGCTGTGAACATCGCACTGCTAAACCGTTTTGGAAAAATTCCCACAGCCAACGCTTTTGCCAATCAGTTCAACTACAGAGCGGAAGGCATTACGGGGATTACAAGGGAAACTGCACGCAAGTGGCTTGGTGGACAAGCAATTCCCGAAGTCGCAAAGTTAATCGTGCTTGTTGACTGGCTCGGGTTAGATGCCAACGAGTTTATGAGTCACCGCATCAAGCAGGTCAAAAGCGATGACGACGTTGTTGTTGATACGGTACTTGAGTTGCTGCGACATATGGATGAAAAGAATCGCAACGTTGTGTTGATTACAGCTTGGGCATTGCGTGAGGCACAAGGATTGCAGGCACACAAACTTGACCTGCAAGGCTTGCGGCGAACCCTGTTATTAAACCTTGACACTAATTAATCGACTACAGCCTCGCAATAGCGTAGCGACCATTTGAATGGGGTAATGGTGTCGTGAAAAACGACACCACATGTCCTAGGCAGCAAATAGGTCATCGACATCATCAGGCAGCACAGGAAGGTTTTTCAAATACAGGAAATCAATCGCTGTCATGTGCATGTCGGATGGATTCGGGTCATAGAACTTCCCACGAGCCGCATTCTCCGCAGCGACCAGCGCCACCTCTATGAGTTTGTTAACACGAACACCAATTCGAGTTTTTTCATCTGGATCAAGGCTCTTGGAGTCACCATGAACACGTCTAAGTGTTTTGTTAACTCCAACACGGAATCCAATCTCATACTGTTTTTCAGTCGCTTTCTTGCTAGCAATACCGTAGACGAGATCCAGCATCAAATCCAGCTTTGTCAGCTCGATTCTGTTATTTTGAATTTCGTACAAAGACTTTGGCGGTTGATAGTTAGGCACATCCTGCCGTGTGCGTCGGTAATGACGAAATGCTTGGCGCAGTGAGTTCAGTATGTCCTCGTACTTCATGTCCAACGGAATGCTTGCAAGCAGTGTGAGCGGACTACCAAGGTTCGGGCGTGTGATATTGCAGTAGTCATCCATTACTTGATCAAGCTCATCTCGATCAACCGTTTCACCAAGTTGCCAGACCTTATGAACCTTCCAATTCAAGCCCGCAATTTGTGGGGCAAACAAAGTGTGTGCGACTGCTTTCCACCATGTCCGATTTGATCTGCTGAACACATCACCGAAGTGTTCATACGTTTCAAGTACTAGATCGAAATCTTTGACATGCGTGGGAATTTGATCAGCAGTTGCACGTCCACTCCTTAGCTCATGGGCTAGTTTGTAGGAGGGGCTGATTTTGAGAAATTGCGGCCAAAACTCATATCGATCATCGCTTGGCAAGTCATCTGGCTGGTCGTAAATGCTTTTGTTTTGTCGTCCCATTCGGTATCTCCAAAAACTTATCCAGTGTGCATCAGGCGGCTTGGTTAATTGAAGGCATGGGGGTGATTCTGGCCCACTACATCCATACAGCAATCACGCTGTATTCCATTTTTTAAAGGAACCACCATGCAAGCTATTAAAACCAAAGCCACTAACCGCAAGATCAAGATGAACGCTGTGAACACTGCTGTGGAAATCGTTACTCAGTCTCCATTGCCTGTCAAAACCAAAAAGACCAAAGTGCCGGAAAAAGTTGTTACCCACACTTCTACAGTTGTACTGGGTGAATTGGCGCAAATGGAGCAATCTCGCATTTTGTGGGAAAGCAAAGAACTCGCCGCATCCAACCAGCGCCTGTACTCGATCTTGAAACGTGCATATTCATTCTACAAAACACTCAAAGAGGATGAGAACAAAGAAGTTCGTGATGCTCGTCGCAAGGAGTTGGAGCGTTTCATCGAAGATCGTAAGTATCAGTTTGGCACGACCACACACGACATGACCCGTGTCGTCAAGTGTGTCTTTGGTGTTGATCGCCGCCGTGTAAGCGCCTACAGCATCGCATTGCGTGAAGCACTGCGTCAAGGCATCGCTGTAGATGACTTGACTGCGTTCATTGAGCATGAGGGCGGTGTTGAACAAATTCGCATGGGTGGCACCAAGCCGCTGACCACGGCTAAACGTGCAGACGCTGTTAAGACGACTGTCTGGAACACAGAAATCGGCGACATCAAACTCGACCTCAAGTTGATCGATGCTGATACGGAGTGGAACGATCAGCAGGTTGTCATCTTGGCAACCTACTTGCCAACAGGCATTTTCAAAGCCAGTGCTGTTGTCAAGCACGATGGCGCTGTAACCGCAGCTCTGTCTGCTTATTACACGGCACAACAAGCTAAAGAGCGTGCGAAACAGAAAGCGGAAAACAAAGAAGCTAAGGACGCGGAAGCCATTTACAAAGCTCCCCGTGTCCGCAAAAGCAAGGGCACCCAGTCCACGATGGAAAAACAGATCAGCAAGACCACTGCTGATAAGGATGCCGCTCGTCGCAAGAAAGCCAATGCAGCTCATGCTGCAACCATTTTCGAAGGCTTGCCTGCTTAACGCCCACGAACTTGGGGAGTATCTCTCCCCAAGTTTTCACAAACATTCAAGGACACATCATGAACGGAATCACACCGGATCGCATCGACGACTTCTACTTTTCCAACACTGCCGAACGCCAAACGCTTGAATTGATCTTGTCACGCAAGATGCCCTTTCCATTTGCAGGCAAGAGCGGCATCTTGATCCACGGCACTTGGGGTACTGGAAAAAGCACGCTGGCAGAGTTGCTGCCGGAACTCATTGAAACTTCCCACTCGGGTACTTGGAACTTCGCGAACGGTGTTGGTCAAATGACAGGGCCTAATCCGAACCACACGCAAACACAACTCTTCCGCTGCGGTGGCGGCCTGAGCAGCACATCATTTACTCAAACCATCACTAACTTGAACATGCTCAATCCGTTGTACAGCATGTCTGGTCATGACTACTTTGTTTTTGATGAAGTGGATCGTTTGACACTTGGTGCCCAACAATCGCTGCGTTCCACGATGGGGCTCAAGCGTTCCATGTTCTTTTTCACAACGAACTACTTGCCCAAGATTGATCCTGCAATTGTCAATCGCTGTCACCTGATCGAAATGAATCAGGCTCCGAACGCAACCGCATATTTCCCGATGGCACACAGTCTGTTGGCGCAGATGGGGCTGGCTGCATCTGCGATCGCGCCAAGCATGCTGCAAACCTATGCCAAGAACGCAAAGGGCTCGATGCGTGACTTCCTGAATGACGTGCTGCTTGAAGGTTTGGCGCTCGGTGGGCAGATGCCGACCACTAAAACTGTCGTTTAAAACGACACCACAAACCCTCACGTGCCCGCCACCGTGCGGGCTTTTTTACGTCTAGTACGTTTTAAGGCCAAAAAAGAAAACTACTCAATTAAATTCAACAAAACACTCAAGCCAAACGTTCAGCAGCCATAGTCGCAGTCATCTTGGAATAGTGCTGCTCCAACATACCTACCGACGTACCCATCTGCTTCGCCAATGTGTGCATGTCCATTTGCCCGTCCATCAAGCTCATAGTGGCGTAGCAATGCCGCAATGAATACAGGCTACGGTTCTTGCCAGTAATTGCATCAACTCGCATACCACTGTCTTTCATTAGCAGCTCGAACGAGGTGTGCATGCTGGTGGGGCGTTGCCCTGTACTTAAGCTGAACACGTAGGCATCGCTCTTAGCAGCAATGGCCTCATTCAAGTTAGCACCTACTCCTTGCCTTATTGCCAGTCGCTCTAAAGCACTAGCAGCACGATGCTTGGCAATTAGCCAGCGCCCACCAGTCTTGCCACTTACCCAGATACGTAGATAACGCACATCAGTCTTACCATCTGTGTACCACTCAATGTGCTTCCAAAGCATGTTCATGCTCTCCCGCCCTGAACGCATCCCAGTCGTCAGTAGTAGTTCCACATAGTCACGCAGTAACTGCCGCATCTCCACATGGTTCTTACGTTCGGCCAGCAAACACCACTTGGGCATGTATTCCAGCAAGTGCTTCAACTCATCTTGTGTGAAAGCTGGACGCGGTGAGCCTTTCTTGCCTTTACGGCTGAGCTTAGGAATGATGACCTTGTCGCTGATGGCACCTTGTTCAATCGCAAGGTCAATGACCCGATTAAACGCACTACTGTGATTTGCCAGTGTGCTGCTAATGGGAACCTTACCCATCTTCTGATTTCGCCATGACTCGTATTCAGCAACCTTTTGGGCTGTAATGTTTGTGAGCATCAACTTACCGAAGAACGGAATCAGGTAGTTGTTCATGGCCCGTATGTAGTCCATGTTGGTGTTGGGACGAATGCCACGTTCAATCTCAACTTTCAGCACACGGATGCACTCATTTGCCAATGTGCCAAAGCGAACCGACTTCTGCGGCAAGCCCTCTTCTTCCCGAAAGCGTGCCTTGTCGTAAAGCACCCCTGCCACCCGCTTGGCCCATTCAAGCTGCCGCTGCTTGGTGCTGACACAACGCCACTTGCGATCAAACAGTTTGTAACGAACTTGCCAAACTCGGCTTGTGGGTCTGAGATAAAGCACCACATCACCGTCACGCATGTGGTGAGTTGTTCGCTTGCGGCTAGTTAGGTCAAGTTGGCTGAGTAGCGATGGCGCGAGGGTGTTGCTGCCCTGCAAGCTGTGCGCCAAATGCAAAAAATCGTTCTGCGTCTGCTTCAAGTTTTTCCCAAAACGCACAGCGTAATTTCGCTAGTGCAGTAGGGCGACCTGAGCCCGAGTAAATGGGCGGGACTTTGGCTAGGGGTTGTGGTGTCGTGCAACACGACAACTACTAACTCTCATTTTGAGATTTGGCAGGACACACAATCATTGAACCCGCATAGAAACGATTTACTCTGGTTGAATTCCAGCTTCCGAGAAAACCTTAGACCACCGTGCTACCTCCGCATTGAAGAACTTTTTGTGCTCTTGCGGGGTTTGTCTGCCATCAACAATCACCGCAATACCGAGGGCTTCTTGACGCTTCACCAGGTCTGGATCTTTCAAAGCATTTCGTAGAGCGGTGTTAAGTTTGTTCAATACGTCTGGCGGCGTTCCCTTAGGGGCATAGAGGCCATGCCAAACAGAGAAATTAAAACCTTTCAGCCCACTCTCATTCAATGTAGGAATTTGAGCCAAGGCAGGGGCAGTTGCACGTTTCAAACTGGTGATGCCATAGACCTTCACCTTTTTAGCTTCAATTTGCGGCGTTGCGTTTGTGGCTTGTTCGCACATCACGTCAACTTGTCCCCCCATTAAGTCAGTCATGGCAGGGGCTGTTCCTTTGTACGGCACAAACGTCATCTGGGTCTTCAACGCATCTTGCAACATCAAACTGCAAAGATGTGACGCTGAACCTACGCCTGCATTTGCCATGTTCATGTCTTTGTTTTCTGCCACATACTTTCGAAATTCGACAAAGTCTTTCGCTGGCAGGTTTGGCTTGGCTATCAAAGTTGAGGGTGCTTCATTGATAAGCCCCAAAAACTCCAAGTCATCAGGTTTGTAGCCCAAGTTTTTGTAGAGCAACCCTGCCGTGGACAGCCCCGTGTGATGGACCAATAGCGTGTAGCCATCTGGCGTTGCTCGTGCAACTCTGGCTGTACCAATCGTTCCACCAGCGCCGACTGTGTTGTCCACCACGACCGTTTGCTTCAATGTCTTACGCATGGACTCAGCAATGTCACGTGCGATTTTGTCTGTGGGCCCACCTGCCGAGAACGGCACAACGAGCGTGATCGCCTTATCAGGAAAGTCTGCATATGCCGTGGAGGCAATGCAACTTGTCGCGATAAGCAATGGGGCACTGATGCGATGACAGAATTGAGCAAAGGTCATGGTTGTCTCCAAGTTACCGTTCTTATTTGGATAGTTCTTGCATGACCTTAAATAGGTCAGCCTTACCTTCAAAACCAATGCCTGGCAGATCAGGCATGGTGATGTAGCTGTTCTCAACCTTCACACCATCTGGAAAGCCACCAAAAGGTTGGAACAAGTCGGGGTAACTTTCGTTGCCACCCAAGCCTAAGCCAGCGGCAATGTTCAATGACATCTGGTGACCGCCGTGTGGAATGCAACGGCTGGCAGACCAACCGTGCTCTTTCAACATGTCTAAGGTGCGAAGGTATTCAACCAAGCCGTAGCTCAATGCACAGTCAAACTGCAAATAGTCACGGTCGGGTCGCATGCCACCATAGCGAATGAGGTTGCGTGCATCTTGCATAGAGAACAAGTTCTCACCCGTTGCCATTGGGTTTTTATAGTAACTGCGCAGCGTGGCCTGCAATTCGTAATCCAGCGGGTCGCCCGCCTCTTCGTACCAAAACAAGTCGTACTGAGACAACGCTTTGGCGTACTGAACAGCTGTATCGCGGTCAAAGCGGCCATTGGCATCCACGCACAGTTTCTGTCCGTCTTTCAAAACACTCAGAATGGAATCTATACGACGCAGATCTTCATCCAATGACGCACCGCCAATTTTTTTCTTCACCACCGAGTAGCCACGGTCAATGTAGCTTCGCATTTCGTCTTTGAGTTTTTCATGGTCTTGACCGGGGTAGTAGTAACCACCTGCGGCATACACAAACACTTTGCGGTTGGGTTTTCCATCACCATAGCGGTCAGACAACAGTTGGAACAAAGGCTTGCCTTCAATTTTGGCAACCGCATCCCACACAGCCATATCGATCGTGCCCATGGCAACCGAGCGCTCACCGTGGCCACCGGGCTTTTCGTTGGTGAACATGGTGGCCCAAACTTTGTGGGGGTCGATGTTCTTGCCGGTGTCATCCAAAAGCGTGTCTGGCTTGGCTTCCAAGACGCGGGGAATGAACCGCTCACGCATCAAGGTGCCCTGACCGTAGCGGCCATTGGAGTTAAAACCGTAACCCACCACAGGTTTGCCATCACGCATCACATCGGTGATGACCGCCACGAGGCTCAGGGTCATTTTGCTAAAGTCGATGTATGCATTGCGAATCGGCGAACTGATGGGCAAGGTGACTTCTCTGATGTCTACGATTTTCATTTCAACTCCCAAGATAAAAACAACATGCATTCATCGTAGTCTTGACTGACTTTTGAGACCAATGCTGTTTTTTTTGCATCCTATGCTTTGAAAGCATTGCCCCATGAAAACATTGAACTTGTCATGGCTTGAAGACTTTTTGGCCTTGGCAGCGAGCGGTAACTTCTCGCGTGCGGCCGATGAGCGACACATGACACAGCCTGCGTTCAGTCGCAGAATTCGCGCGCTCGAGGCGTGGGTGGGTGCCGAGCTTTTTGACAGAAGCGTTCAACCGGCCACTTTGACGGACACCGGCCAATGGTTCGACGCTGTGGCACGCGACTTGTTGGCACGCGCAGCCAAAATTCCCGGTGAGGCCCAAGCGTTTCATGCGGTGAACTCAACCACCCTGCGCATTGCATCCACCCATGCGCTGTCGTTCACATTCATGCCGCAATGGCTGCGTGGACTGGAGGCGCGCATTGAAATTGGGCAAGTTCGCTTGGTCTCTGATGTGTTGCAACGGTGTGAAACCATGCTGATGGAAAGTCAGGTGCAATTTTTATTGACCCATGCGCCAGCGGACTCCAAGAACAACTTGGACAAGCAAGGCTACCCCTATGTGGTGGTGGGCAAAGATTGGCTGGTGCCTGTCTCGGCACCTAAAAAAGACGGCGCACCCGCGCATGCTTTGAACAAAGGCACCGTCAAAAACCCTTCCAAGTTGCTCAGCTACAGCACCGAATCAGGTCTTGGCAGAATCGTAGACATCACGCACGCCAAGCTCTCTAAGCAACTACCCACCAAAACCGTGTTCACAGCGCACCTTGCATCGGTGCTGCGAACCATGGCACTCGACGGTCGCGGGGTGGCTTGGCTACCGCAAACGCTGGTGACAGAAGATTTAGAAAGTGGTCTGCTGGTGGCAGCAGCCCCGCAGAGTTGGTGGGTTGACATGCAAATTCGCCTCTATCGCGACAAAGCCACCATCAGCCAAGCTGCCGAGAACTTTTGGCGCAACAACCCATCGCTAACTGAAGGGGTTTTGACATGACAATGCCCACCCTTCACTATCGAACCGGTTATTTACCGCCCGTGGCTGACATCATTCGCGTATTTGAGGAGTCTGGCATTGTCCGACCCACGCATGATGTTGCGCGCATTGAAAAGATGTTTGCACACGCCAATCTTGTCGTCACAGCATGGGAGGGCGAGACTTTGGTGGGCGTGTGTCGCGCATTGACTGACTTTAGTTACTGCTGCTACTTGTCTGACTTGGCTGTCAACAAGTCACACCAAGGGCAGGGCATTGGTCAGCAATTGATTGAACAAGTCAAGCAGGAAATTGGCGACCAGGTTGCGTTGATTTTGCTATCGGCATCCAGCGCTATGTCTTATTACCCCCGCATCGGGTTTGAGAATATTGAGAATGGATTCATCATCAAGCGTAAGCTTTGATCAACTACCCAACTGAGGTGCCATGCAAATTCAAAACTTGACGCAATTGCGCAATCTCTACAGTGCACCGACTGACAGAGTGATTCGCAAAGAGATCACTGCCCTCGACCATCATCTGAGGCAATTCATTGCACTTTCACCATTTTTGGTCATCGCCAGTGGCAACACACAGCTCAACATGGATGCCTCACCTCGCGGGGGCACCCAAGGGTTTGCCCGCGTTTTAGACGATCACAACCTGTTGATTCCGGACGCACCCGGCAATAACCGGCTAGATACCCTGCAAAACATCCTTGAAACCTCGCAGGTAGGCTTGTTATTTTTCATTCCCGGTGTAGATGAGATGCTGAGAATCCATGGTCACGCCACACTGCACGATGATGCCGATTTGCTTGCGTATTTTTCAAACACCCAGCAAAAACCAAAGCTTGTCATCAAAGTGAAAATCGAAGGTGCCTATATGCATTGCGCCAAAGCCATCATGCGCTCAAAGCTTTGGGCAGAAAAAAGCAAAGTGGATCGCGCCGCGTTACCCAGCATGGGACAAATCATCAAAGATCATGCCCAACTGGATGGCCCTGTTGAAACACGTGAAGAGATGCTCAAGCGGTACGAGAAAGATTTGTGATCACCCAATGTGCGTTGCAATCGTCACGCCGTGATGTCCAATAAAGTGCCCTTGTACCCGTGGCTGGCATACGCCATCGCCTTGTAATCTTTGAATTTCAACTCGCGAATCAACTCGCCCGTTTGCTGCTCTTGCACTTTGACAGACAGCGCTGCTTCTTTTTTGTTGTAAGAAATATCTAGCGCGTTCAAGTTGGCAGCTTGCTCAGCCCGCGCTGCAATTTGTGCTTCGATGGCTTTGATTTGCGCCAGCATGTCTGGCTTGTCAGCTTGCTTGAGCTCACGTGCATTTTTGTTTTGCCCTGCTGGCTGGGGCAAGTTGTCGCCGGCGAGTTTGGCCGGTCGCGCCGAAACCTGCGCCGACATGCTGGCGGCGGTTGGCACATTGACAGACGTCACGCTGATTGCACTCACGATGCACACCTCCGAGTGCTCGCAATTTTAATCGCCTCGTCTTATTTGTCGAGACCTAGCAGGGATTTGACGCTTGCGTGTCAGCCCAAAGTCTGGGCACGCAGTTGTGCAAGTTGGGTCGTCAGTGGCGATTGAAGTTGGGTCGGCCATTGAGCAGGAAGCCCCAATGGTGGATGCGTGGACGGGAGTTGCTTGCTTTGCAAGCGTCGGTTGCGAATCCACTGCATGGGGCTGGTTTTCAAATAGGTGCTGAATTGGCGTTGCAACTCCACATGGTCCATGCCGCTGTGAGCCACCAGCTCAGCCCATCCAATGGGTTGGTCCAAATGAGCGTCAATCCATGCGCACAGTTGTTTGAGCTTGCGCTTGTGGCTGGCGGGTCTTGACAGTTTCAAAGTCACAACATTTTTCATAGCCCAAACTCCTAGGTGCTGAGCGAAAGCGGAGGAACATTTTTCGGCAGCACAAGGGTTTTGTGAATACGCCACACAGACTACGCCAACCGGCGTATAGACGGTTGGTTGGGGCCCACAGACAATGAGCA
>CALKUJ010000323.1 GCA_937996825.1 uncultured Polynucleobacter sp.
CCCCTGTTCAAACCTTGGAGAACCTTGAAATGAAAAAAACCCTCGTTGCTTTGGCTGCTTTGTCTGCCATCTCTGCATTCGCTCAATCTTCTGTCACCGTTGGCGGTACTTTTGACGTTGGCTACAAATCTGTATCTGCTGATGACGCAACTGCCAAATTGGGCATTGCAAACACTAACGGTGCTGGCACATCTTTGATCTACTTCCAAGGCGAAGAAGATTTGGGTGGCGGCATGAAAGCTTCCTTCAAAGGTCAAAACGTGTTTGCAGCTTTGTCACCAACAGCTGCTAACGCTGCAGTCCCTTACCAATCTGGCGCATTCTTCAACGATGAAGTTTGGGCTGGCTTGAGCGGTGGTTTTGGTGGCGTCAAGATTGGTGCTCCTACAACTGCAATGCACGCAACAGCTGGTGGCGTGGTTCAACCTTTCTCAACTTCTTTGGGTTCAGGTTGGGAAAGCTCTGGCGTTGCACGTTTTGGTGCAGGCAGCTCTAGCAAGTACGGCATCAACACATACCCAGGCGCCGATCAACGTATCGTTCGCGTTGAGAAGTCTGTCCGTTATGACACTCCTGTGTTCAACGGCTTTGCTGCTTCTTACGTTTGGGCTGGCAAGAATGACAACCAAACTTCAACAACTGGCAACAAAATTGCTGGCAACACAGCTGGCTACGGCGAATTGGGTTTGACATACACAAATGGCCCATTGAACCTTTCGTATGTTGCTTCTGAAGTTAAAGTCGGCGCCAATGGTATCGTTGGTGTGCCAGCAGCGGCTGATGCTGGTGGCGCTTTGTTGTCAGGTACAACATCCACCGTGTTCCCAGCAAACAGCAGCGTGAAGTACACGATGTTTGGTGGTAACTACACAATCGATAAATTGACTGTGTACGCAGGCGCTACTACTGCTAAAGGTGACGGCACTGTGATCACTGGCTTGGACACTTCTTCAACAAACGTTGCTGCTAAGTACCAAGTGACTCCTGTGATCTCTGTTGCATTCAACAGCCTCCGCGTTGATGACAAAAAGTCTACCAACAAAGACCAAAAGTCTGATGCTTTCGGCGTGAACTACGACTTGAGCAAGCGCACAATGTTGTACGCACGTTACGTCAACTACAACACAGACGAAACATCTACTACCAAAGGTGTGAAAGTTACAGCTGTTGGCTTCAAGCACACTTTCTAATCCCCACGCTGGCTTAGCCAGTTAAGGATTAAAAGACTTAAAACCCGCTACGGCAACGTGGCGGGTTTTTTAACGTCTGTACGAAAACGCCCGTCTTGCCCCTATTGCCGGTGTCAGCTGTGCTGCTATTGCCCAGTACGTTTCTCAGCGTTGTCGGCTGTTTTCGCAAGGGTCTGCAGTATGTTTGCCAACTAAAATATCTCACAAATGTGAGTTTTATTAAAAAGCGAGGCAATTTATGCAGGGCGACAAATTACTTGAAAAACTCACAACAAGTGTAGAAAAGCTGCAAACATCCTGCAACTACGAGCTGGAAAAGCAAAACGAAGCAGACGACCTCGAATACAGCAATATGGCAAGCCTGTATTTTTGGTGGCTTGAAGCATCAACCATTAAGGGCTTTTTGGATGCTGAATATGCAAAACTGTCCACGCGAAAATTGCGGACAGTGAGCTATGGCGTAAATTTCAGAGGCATCCTTCTCAAGTTTTACGGCAACATGCTTGGCGACACGGTGATTGACCGTAAAAGCAGAGTGCTGAATGAGCTTGATAAAGAAGCAAATAAAAACCCAGCGTTGTATGCGAAAGATGGCGTAAAAAAGTTAGCGCAGTTCATTGAAAACAGTGGTGGCATGGCTGGACTGTATGAGCGCACTTATGGAAACGCCAAGCGAGAGGTTGAGGCATACGAATATGACGACGATGAAGAAATCGAAACGGATGTAGCAGCGACTGGGGATTCAAAAAAACAATACATGGAGGTCGTGCGTGTAGCAATCTCCAATGACATGCGGACAAAGTTTCTTGTTGACGATGCAAAGGAATTTTTCAAGCACAACAAAAAGCTACAAACGGTGCAAATATCCCCATTGTTAAACGCACACACAGATGATTTCGTTGTTGTCGCGGCAAGAAAAGTTAACGACAGTTACGAAATTATTGAGCTGTCAAAAACGGACAAGCAACTAGACACAGCTTTGGTTGCTTCATATAGACAACAGTACGGCGCACTCCCCAACAGCACAAGATGCGTGTTGGAAACTATTAAAACGCAATGCTTGTCGCAAAAGGCTGCACGGCACATGGACAAAGCATTGGCAGAGCCCAGCACGTACCATGAAAAAAATGCAAGCTACAGGAAAAACTCGGCCAAAAGACGTTTGATTTATTCGCCGCAACGCGACGAATTCATACTGAGCCCCATTGACTATTTGGATGACAACGGCAACATGGTCGGTGGCGCTGTGACTATTGCCAAGCCCAAAACTAAAATTTTCCAAAGCGCACCGACCGACCTGTACATGCCGCTGATGGACAGGCGTGTTATTGAGCAGCGTTTGATTGGGCCACAAGACATAAATTTGTACAAAGCCTCAAGTGCTGACGCAATGTACAGGCACTCAAAGTTTGACGGAGACTTCAGCCACTTAGTTAGGCTTGACAGCAAACTGAACAATGGCGATTTCATATTTTTGAACTTTTTTGGTTTTGGCGATGACCAAGCAAAAATACTGCCGCAGCTTGATTACGACACTGCAAACGATGCCGCATCAACCAACGTGCACTTGTCTGCGGAGCAAGTACGCAAAATTTCATCCGCGCTGGCCAAGACTTGGATGTATGACATTGGCGAAAACATAAACCGCCCGCAGCATCGTTTTTGGGATTTCACATTGACCCAAACAGCCGTGCAAGTTGACTTTGACGAAATTGAAGGTGTGTTTTTAAGGGGTGAAGCGATTGCTTTTGATACGCCGCTGAACGTTGATGTTAGTTTTAACGGTACGTTTTTTACGCACGAACTAGTACCAGCACTTTTGACGCTGGGTGAGTTGGACATTGTTGGTGATGTTGTTTTGCAGCTAAGCGATGCAGGCATGGTTTTGCAATACTCGACAGACGCTGCGGACTACAAAGTGTGCTTGCCAAAGTGGAACTACCACGGTGACAAAAGATACTGCGACAACTTCATTACGCTGTATGCGCCTGAGTCTTGCGGCGAGAACACAGAAAACTTTGAGTTTGACGAGTACGAACTGGAAGATGATTTTTACAAAGGGCTTGAACTGTTAAACATGACGGACAAAGCCGAATCTCAAGACCATTACAAAAAGCAAATACAGCATGAACAAACAGAACTTGCAGATGGTTTCCCAGAATTAAGCGAGCATATTAGCTGGCTAACTTACGAAGTGGACGCTTAGCAATGGCGCAGAGCTTCAACACCAAAGACTATGCAATTTACCTCCCAGCTATTAACACTGGGTACGCTAACTTTTTAACAAAGCCAATACCGCAGGGACGCCCCTTCCCTGCTGGCCTTGCGATTGAAGATTTTTGTATTTGGAACAAGAACAGCAAACTGTTTTATCACCCCTACTTGCTGCATTCCATCGGCAACTTCAACGCACTGTCCACCGTCAACAACTCCATCACGCAAGCGGCTAGTGGGGACTTTACGTTGGTGGGCGACAGTGGCGGCTACCAAATTGGCAGTGGCGCATTAAAAGGTGTTGAGGGTTTCAAAAAAGGCATGAGCGCCAAAGCCGCTATGGCTAAGTGGCGCGATGCACATGACGTAAGAAAGTGGATTGTTAGTTGGTTGGACACCTACACGGATTACGCGATGACCATTGACATGCCATTGTGGGCGCTAGACCCCAAGCAAGGCAAAAACTCCCCGTTTCACAAATGCACAGCACAAGAGCTGCTGGACATGACGATTGAGAATTTGAAGTTTATTGATTTGTACGGCAGGAAGCGGACTAAGTGGCTAAACGTCATACAAGGCATTGACCAGCAAACAACGATTGACTGGTGGAATGGCGTTAAAGATTTCAAGTGCTCTGGCTATGCAATTGGCGCTGGTGGTGAAGGTGGACTTGCACAAGTAATTCGCACAACACGCATGATGCATGAGCAAGGGTACTTGAACGCTGGGCATGATTGGATACATGCGTTGGGCGTTTCAACACCGCTATGGGCAGTTCTGCTCACCAAAATACAAAACTGCTTACGTGTAACAAACCCAAATTTGACCGTCAGCTACGACAGTTCCAGTCCCTTTCAAAACGGCGGCAAATTTGAAAAACCCAATTACTCTGTGCCGTTCACTAATAAAGTGAGCAGCTGGAGCATAAAAACTGGCACAACAAAAAGCGTTCAGCGTTTTGATTTAGTTGGCAGCAAAGACCCCTTCCCTTACAACTCGCCGCTGGGCAAAGTGATGCAGCTAGGGCATATAAACGTGCGTGAAGAGCTGTTTGGCAAAAAGCAATTCGACACCATCAGCAACATGCTGCTGACCAATCACAACATTTGGGTGTACTTGGATGCGTTTGACCGTGCCAATGATGCAGTTTTCAAAGACCCACAGCAAAGCAACGTACCGCAAAAGTACCTCGATGCTTTGGATGTGATGGATGAGGCTTTTGTTACGCCCAACTGGCAAACACTGCTGACAAAGCACAAAGACGTGCTGGACGCTGTAGCCAAATCGCAGTACTGAGCCCAAAAATATCTCACAAATGTGAGATTTCTAGCCTTGCAAATACTTGTACAGCGTTTGGCGGCTTAGCCCGTGACGCTGTGCAACATGGGTTTTATTGGCTCCCAACGCTGTAGCTTCCGCCACGATTTGCTGTATTTGCGCGGGGTCTGTTAGTTTTCGCTTGCGCCCTTTGTACACGCCTCGCTGTTTTGCTTTGGCAATGCCTTCACGCTGGCGTTCGCGTATTAGTGTGCGTTCGTACTCAGCCACAGCGCCAAGCATGGACAACATCAGCATGTCCATTGGGTCAGTGCTGTCGCCACCACGAAATGTTTTGGCTTCTTTGACAAAGTGAACATTTATGCCTCGTCCAGTAAGCAGCTCCACCAGTTGCAGTAAATCAGTAAGGCTTCGCGCCAGCCTGTCCATGCTGTGTACGACAACTGTGCTGCCTTCGGGCCAATTACCTGCCAGCATTGCTTGAAGTTGTGGGCGATCTGCATTCTTGCCACTTGCTTTGTCTGTGAACGTGACAGTTAGCTTTTGGTCTGTAAGTTGTCGTTCTGTGCTTTGGTCTGCGCTACTTACTCGCACGTAGCCAATGCGAATTGGATTTTGGGTTTGTTGCATGTATTGCTCAGGTTGTTTATGTCACCCCAAGTCTGAACATGTCTTTACGTCCTGTCGATCAATTCGTAAACCAACCCTATATGTACAGGTCTGCGCTGTAGCGTTAGGGTGAACTCAAATTCAACAGTTAATGGCTTGCACTCACGTGCAATCCAACTCATTGCATTTATCGCTCATTGCATTCGCTCAAACTGCAATTCGCAATTTATAAAAAATAAATTAAATATTTGAATGAAGAGCTGGATGTAACTGCGTTGCAGAAAGTGTTTTGATATTTTGTTAGATTACGATTGTTTGCTCATAGCTTGCCTGAGTAGGCAAACTGCTGACATTTTGTTGAGTTGACATCATGCTTTGGTCTCACACAGCTCCTTTCGAAGCAAGGGCAGGTTATGCGATCTCCCTTATTACGTGCTAGCTTTTTACGCAAGTAGTTTGTAGCCGACCACGGCACCAAACACTTTGTGGGTTTAAGTTATTTCCCACTCACATCCAACCATGTACAACATCGCAAATGCGTTGCTGGAGGCATTGCATTTAAGGCATCCCGTTAGGGGTAGTGCGATGAGGACGAGCTGCGACTAGCTCGATTTCGCGTTACGTCACAACACCAATGTGGACGGATACGGCAACTTTAAGGCGTGCAGGCCTCTGCATGTTTATAAAGTTATTTATGTTTTACAAGTCACGCCACTGGCAATCTTGGTTTCTTATTGCCGTGTTGTATTTGTGTGCCTGACACCCATGTTTTCTGGTCGACTTCGCACAAGGCCACCAATATCGTTATGGCTTTGCAACAGGAGTTCACATGCACATTTATTCAGCCTACGTCCGCGCCAATGGCCTTGTAGTTCAAACCCAAGTCTGCGCCAACAATGTCAGCGATGCAATTAATCTGTTGAAGGGCATGTACGGCAGCGACAACCTCGTTCACTTGCCACAGTTGGTTTGCTAGTTTTGCAATTGCGTTTGCACCCCGTCATAAATATTTGACGGAGGTGCACCATGCGCTTGAATGAATTTATCAGTGAGGAAGAATGGCTGCAGTTGCAGAAGTTGGTGTTTGACAGCACGTGGAGAGCTTTGACCACGTACCAACAACAACGTGCCACCCAACAGCGTATTGCAACCAAACCAGCTGCAACACTCAAACCCCAAGCAGCCAAAAAAGCTAAAGCACTTGCACGTAAGGCCAAGCGTCCACCCCACGCTGCACCACCCAAAGCGTTACCCAAGCCAGTGCTGCAAACGCATAGTCAAGCATCAGCACCACAAGCGTATCGCCCTGTCAAAACTGCCAAGCCATTGCCACCCACAACACGAACGGCAATAGCTAAATCACAACCTGCGCCAAAGCCAACTGCACCCACCACAGTAATGAATCTAGGCGATATTGACCAAGCCACACGCCAATGGTTGCCAAAGAATAAGCAAGGCATGAACCCCATTGACCTTTTATCGCTCGACGAACGGGGCTAGAAGCACGGCAGAGCGATGATCTTCAAGGCCGTGTCCGTGTCGATAAGCGAATGGGGAAACACTGTAGACACTAAGCGAAATGAAATACTTAAGTTAAGGTTTTGCTGCTGCGCCAGAAATCTCACATTTGTGAGTTATTTTTGTAGGGCCCAGCGTTACCGCAGTAACGGTCACACCCCACACGCTTGCGAAAACCGCCGACAACGCTGAGAAACGTGCTGGGCAATAGCAACTAGCAGACACAGTGGAAAACTGCACGAAGAGCGTTTTCGTTGAGGCAATAAAAAACCCGCCACGTTGCCGTAGCGGGTTTTAGACTTTTAAATCCTTAACTGGCTAAGCCAGCATGGGGATTAGAAAGATTTGCTGACGCCGATTGCGTAGCGCTTTTGTGTAGAGCCAGCATCTGCTGTGAAAGCCGCAGCATTTGTTGCGTAATTGATGTTGTCGTAGCGAGCGTAAACACGAGCTGTTTTGCTCAAGTTGTAATCCACGCCAGCGCCAGTCAACTTACGGTCATATTGCTGCACTGCAGTGCTTGCACCACCACTTTGAGAGTTGCCTGTACCTTCGTCGGTAACCTTTGCTTGTTGGGCAGAAATCACCCATGCGCCAGTGGTGTATGTGGCACCGAACTGCTTGCTCGAACCTTTGAACTGATCAGCATCAGAGCCGAAAGTGCCGTAACCAGCGTGCAACTTCAAAGCTGGCATCACAGTGTAAGTAGCACCCAGCAAGTTTTGTGTGCTGCTCATGCCTGCCAAGTTGTTAGTGCTTGATGTACCTGCACCTGCAGACAATGCGTTGCCGCCAACGGTGTACTTGATACTTGTGTACATTGCGTCCAAGGGACCATTTGTGTAACGCAATGCAAATTCTTTCGCGCCAACGCTGTTAGTGTTGGGCGTGGCAGCCGCGAAAGTAGTCGTATCGTTGTTGTTCTGTGGTGTGTAACCAACGTGAACGCTCAAGCCACCCAAAACGACTGGCGAAGAGTATTGAACAGAGTTGGCGATGCGGATCGCACGCTGACCCTTGTGTGTTTTGCTAGCAGCGATCGCAGAGATATCCACCAAGCCACCCTTACCAGCCGAACCGGTACCTAAGCCGTTAGCGATAGAAAAGCTAGAGCTATAAGCAGAACCAATGCCTGTTGAGTAGGCAGGTGATGCAACTGCTGTGGCGTTAGTCAGCGTGAAGCTGTTGGGCGCACCCAAACGCAATGTGCCGAGTTTGGCGTCAGTCACGTCCACGAAAGATTGGCTGTTAGCAAAGCCACCTGTTTGCGCAGTACCTGCTGCGTTAGATTGTGATGCGCCGCCGAAGTCAGCCCAGTCAGTGTTGACAGAACCGCCAACAGACAAGCCACCGCCGAGGTCTTCACGAACCTTGATACCAACAGTTGTGGTACCAGCGGATGATGCAACAGTTTTCAAATCTTTGATGTCTGCGTTGCTGTTCAAAGATGTGTAACCACGGTCAAAGTAACCGTCGATCACGACTGAAGATTGAGCAAATGCAGAGATGGCAGACAAAGCGGCCAATGCAACGAGGGTTTAATTTTGATCGAAGGTGCTTGAAGGTATCGACAGTGTGCGTTGACTTTGCCACGAGAGTGCCGCGACCGTTTGGCTCAAAGTTGTACGGTCTGCGGTGTACAACTCACCAGCGTATTTCTCAGCAGCACAGCAACATATTTTCATCATGGCAAGCACGGCTGGTCAGCGGCAAATGCACGGCTTCCAAGCGTTTGCAAATCGTGCATGGCCTCAACTTTCAGGTCGCGCGACACGGTGTACAACTGTAGGCTAACCCCATGCTCCAGCACTTCACGCACTACCCCACCCACGCTGCAAACGACCGTCTAAGCCCACGCGAACGCACCGTACCCATACCAGCAACCATCACAGCAGTACACGGCTATCCCAGCAAGCTAGTGGTTTACAAAATTGCCGCAAGCCGATATTGGCAGGTGCGTTGTTGGGTTACAGGGCGAACACACAAGCGCAGCACCAAAACAACATCGCTGCCAATGGCGCAACGTTTTGCACGATGGTTTTACGAGGACTTGTTGGTCAAGCAGCTTGCACCGCAAGCGGTCACTCATGCAGCAGCCCCAACTTCCAAGCATCGACTGACGTTTGGTGCATTGGCTGCACAGGTGTATGCAGACGAGCAAGCGAGGGTTGATCGAGGGGAATTTGGCGCTGGCAGCTTACGCATGTTCCGCAACCGTTTGGACGCACTGGTACTGCCACGCTTTGGGATGCGACATGCAAGTGACATTGACTTTGCAGCACTGCAAGATTTTGCTCAAGTACTCAGCGTCAAATACAGCACCACCACTGTCAGTCATTACCTCATCGTTGTGCGTAAGGTGCTGACCCATGCTTTACGTATTGGCGAGCTAGATCAGCTGCCAGAGTTCCCCAAAATTAAAATTCGAGCTGCATCACGTGGTGCATTTACCCCCACCGAATACTGGACCCTGTTACGTGCGGCACGTGCAATGCGTGGACAAAAGCACCCCAGCAGCAAGCGTGATATTCGCAAAAAAATAAAACAGGCTTACAACGATCACACCATGCCGCCAGATGTTGCGTGGGCGATTGGTTTTATGGTCAACAGCTTTATACGGCCAGGTGACTTGACCAAAATCCGCCATCGTCACATTGAAGTCGTGCGCGGCAACAACACTTACTTGCGCTTGACCTTGCCAGAGACCAAGTTGCACACAGCGCCCATCGTTACCTTGTACCCAGCCGTACGCATCTACCAGCAAATCCAGCAGCACCAAGTAGCTAAAAACCGTGCAAAACCCAACGATTATTTGTTCTTACCCGAAATACCCAACCGCAACTATGCACTGACGGTACTGAGTTTTATGTTTAACTGGGTACTGGAACACACAGGGCTAAAGCTCAACCCGCATGGCCACCCACGTAGCTTGTACAGCCTGCGCCATAGTGCCATCACGTTCCGCTTGCTGTACGGACAGGGCATTGACTTGGTGACGCTGGCGCGAAACGCACGTACCAGTGTGGAAGTCATCAACAACCACTATGCAAGCACGGTCACTGGGGAACAAAACATCGCCATGCTTCAAAGCAGACGCACCCACGCTGCTTAATTGCAGGGTGAGTGCTGTGCGGGTATGGATTAACTATGGGTTACTTCTTAAACCCGTCACGCAGCTTGTTGCTTGCCGCATCCATCTGTGCATCCAGTTCGCCGTTTTGTGCAGCGCCAATCAGCACGTCCAGCACATTGATGAGGTCTTTGCTGTTGGCGACTTCCACCGCAGTTTTACCTTTAACCAACTCCAGCGTTTTGCTCCCGTAGAACACTGCCAACAAGGTTTCGTTTTTCTCACCCGTCCACCACCAAGGCTTGATGCGTACAGCTTGTTCACGTACAACGCGATTGCCGTCAGCGTCCTGCACGGTTCTTAAACGCTTGGGTGCATACGTGCGGCCTTCGCTCTGTGCCATTGCCAATTCGCGTTGTTCCGTCAACTTCAAAATTAATTTATTGCGGCGCTTGACTGCATCAGGCAATGCGCGAGGTTTACGGGCGGTGGTCAATTTAAGGGCGTTTAATGTAGCCATGGTGCTTGTCCTTTCGTTGTGTAAGCACCTTTAGTCTGTTGCCACCTAGCCAAAATTGCGACCAATACACCGACCAAACTGCCGGTCTCTGCTCTCCAAAAAGCTTAAATTAAGCATTTCATTTCGCATAGCCTCTGCTGTATTGGCGCCTTCGTTTATCGACACGGACATGGCCTTGCAAAAAAACGCTCTACCGCTCTCCGACCCTCATTCGTCACTGTGAAATCAAGTCGATGACATTGGGGCCACGCTTGTCCTGCGGCAACATTCGTCTTGCAGCTTGGTCAACAGCGTTGGGGTCAGTAATGCTTGGGGGTGCTGGCTTTTTAATTACGGGCCTTGCCTTAGTCATAGCCATGCGTGTGGTGGGTGGCGGCAATGGCTTGACCGTTTTGATGAGGCGATACGCTTGTGGCGCTGATGCTTGACTTTGCGTTTGCAGCACTGGTTTGGGCAACGCTTTTGGTGGCGCTGCATGTGGTGGCAGTTTGACCTTACGTGCCAGTGCTTTTGCCTTGTTGGCAACTTGGGGTTTGAGTGTTGCAGCTGGCTTAGATGCAAGGCGCTGTTGTGTTGCACGTTGCTGCTGATACGCAGCCAATGCCTTGTATGTGCTGGCGTAAATCAGCTGTTCCAGCCGTTGCCATTCTTCGTCGGTAAATATTTCGTGTAATCGCATGGGTGTATGCCTCCCATATATTTACACAGGCGGCGTACCCAGCATTCAGTATTCGCTACACAGCATCAGCACCCAAAACTCACTACCCCAACATGCATACAGCTGGAATGATGTGAGTGGGAAGTCGGTGTACTCGATGTGCTGTTGGTCTAGTACACGTCCATTGCCATCATCCAGTGTTAGCTGTGCAGCATTGCCAGTACGAACCAACTTGGCAACAATGAAATCTTGTTTACCAGTGAACTGAGGCAAGAAACTGGCAATGGTATCCATCAACCAAAATGCACCAGCTGTTTCTGCCAAGTACTTGGTGCCATCAGTAAGAACTGCGTGACGAGTGTGGCGATAGTAGTGCTCTGTGCCAATAAACAAGGCTAAGTTGGCTGCGTCAAACTTGGACATGGCTTAGCTGACCAACTGTGGCAAGTGGACGAGGTTATCGCTGCCGTACATGCCCTTGAGCAAATTGATGGCGTCGCTGATGTTGTTGGCGCAAACTTGTGTTTGGATGACCTGTCCATTGGCGCGAACGTAGGCTGAGTAAATGTGCATGTTGGGCTCCTATTGCAAAGCCATAACGATATTGGTGGCCTTGCGTGAAGTCGACCTTCATTCTTGGCGATTGGCATTGAAAAACAACGGTCTTGCAAAAAACCAAGATTGCCGGTGGCTTCAACTGCAAGACATAAATATGTTTGTTAGTAATCAGCAAGGTACAAAGGTTGGCACGCCGATTGAAATAGTGCTGCTGTGTTGCCCTCTTCGTGGTGTGGCTCCAGTAAACGAATAACTTGCCATTCGCTTCATAGCACTATCCTTAACAGGACGCCTTAAATTCGTTTGCTATGTCGGAAAGGTTGGTGATGCAGTAATGCGTTGCCTAGGCTATTAATAGGAAATTTATTGGCTGAAGTGAGTGGGGAATGTCTTAAACCCACTAGGTGTTTGGTGCTTTAACTATGGCTACAAACACTGAGCGTAAAAGCAAGCACGTAAAAGGGAGATCGCATAACCTGCCCTTACTTAAACAAGTTGTG
>CALKUJ010000324.1 GCA_937996825.1 uncultured Polynucleobacter sp.
TGAAGATGATGAAGGTGGCGATCAAGATGAACAAGATAAAGAAGATCCACGCATAGGGGAACACTTCCATGATGGGGCGAGCAATGCCGTCAGCCCAGCTCTCTAAGGTCTTCACTTGGAACAGTGTGAAGGCGCTCATGCTCAAGTCGCCAAACCAATCAGGAAAGTCTTTGTGAAACAAGTTAGTGGCAATGACAGAAGCCACATAAAAAATGATCATGATCAAACCAAACACCGAGCCCAAGCCTGGCAGTGAGCTTAGTAAACCGCCCACCACTTTGCGCATGCTCTCGACTTTGTTAATCAGTCGAAGTACTCGCAACACGCGAAGGGCGCGCAGCACAGATAAAGATCCAGAGGCCGGTACTAGGGCGATGCCTACGACGATGAAATCAAACACACACCATGCGTCTTTGAAGAAAGAAAATCCACGTGCAGCGATGAGCAGCACGATTTCCATAATGAAGATGCCCAAGATCGCATGGTCAAGTAAGAAGAGCTCATCACCCCAAGACTCCATGACATTGTGATTGGTCTCAATGCCCAAGATGGCCGCGTTGATGACGATGAGGAGAACTAAGAAATTCTGAATGGCATGGTGGGTGATGAATTGTTCAATTCGATTGCGCCATGACGCGTTTTCGGTAGTGCTTTGCATTGCTAAATCGGAGATCAGAGGTTGTATTTGAATAACTTCTCACTCTACCTTATTGAGCTGTTTGCTCGGATGCTCCAAACCAAGCAAAGCGTTATTCCGAGTGCTCAGATGTTTTAAATTCCTTAGAAAAATTCATCTGAAAAATAGATTCTTTTTGATGTGGGTATCGGATTTTATGAAGCGTATTTAACGCATCGTGTTTGTAAATAAATCCTAATTTTCTAGTCTGATTGCTGTAGTCACCATGCAAAAGGGCCGCTCATTGAGCGGCCCTTTTTTATGTTGGTTCAGTTTAGATGAACAACATAAATCCATTGATGGTGGCGAAGATGCCCATGATGCCTAAAGCACATGGAACCCAGAACAGCACATGTGCACCTGTGAGGATGGCCACAGAGGTCAACACAATGGCAATTTGAAGCAGGGCTTCGGCATAGTCAAACCAAGGATCTTGGCGCAGGGCAATGTCGCGCTCATGCTCGTGCTCTTTGGCCTTTTCCATCAACTCTTTTTTGCCATCGCCAGTTTCTGGCTCAGACTCATAACGAGCGATGTTCTTTTCGTAGGCTTCGAGCTTTTTCTCAGCCAAGGCTTTGGCGGCAG
>CALKUJ010000325.1 GCA_937996825.1 uncultured Polynucleobacter sp.
GGCTTGTACTGTGCCAACAACTGGGGCACCAAGCTGTTGTCGCTAATATCGCCTTGCACAAACACATGACGCGGATCGTCTTTAAGGGACGCCAAATTGGCCAAATTGCCGGCGTAGGTGAGTTTGTCGAGGTTGATGACCTGCTCGTCGGAACTGCCAAGCCAGGTGTGAACAAAATTGCTACCGATGAAGCCGGCACAGCCGGTGACGAGAATGGTCATTACTTCTGCTCAAAAAAACTTAAAACACGATTCGTGATCGCTGGTATATCAAAGGCACGAACACAAGCATTATCACCTCGAGAACAAAAATAACCTGGGCGCGGAATCGGGCTATGGGTCAGACACCCGTAGCAATCCAAGTCGGGCTTTAAAGGCAGGAATCGCCCAACGCTTCGTAAAGGCATACGTGCTTCATGGTGCGCACAGGTATAAAAAATGCACATGGGCGCATTGGTAGTTGCGGCAATGTGCGATGGCCCAGAGTCTCCACCCAAGAACCCCTCGCTATTTGCGATAAGCAAACTCAACTGCTGTATGGAGTACTTACCTCGATGATCTTGAAAATCATCACTCAAAATCTCAGCGTAGTCGCGGTCCACGCCAACGTAAATAACTTTGAAACGCTTTTGCTGGGCGAGCCCACTCAATAAACCGCCCCACACCGCGGGAGCAATCTCTCGGTTCGGCCACTCGTGACGAAAATGATGGACAACCACATAAGGCCCTCCAATTTCTGCCACAACAGAATCGATCAATCGAATATCTTCTGGCGTTGGGTGCAGGTCTAGGCTTTTATCAAAGTCGCCCACCCCTAGTACCAACTTACCGTAAGCGTTGACCGGATGTGTATCTGGAGATCGCTCATATGCGTCATTGAGCTCAATGACAACATCGTAGGTATGAACACCATGCTTTAAAGCCTTAGGACTCACCACAGCACGTACAAAAGGATTGTTGTCAAACACAGCTTTCGCCTGCGTGGCAATATCAATCGCAATGTCACCGCCGTGTCTGGCGTGCAACGCCCTCACAACAGGCGTGAGCATGAGCACATCGCCCATCGCTCCATCACGAATGATCAAATATTTGGGCTTTTGTCGTGACTGAATTGCGGCCGTTGAAATCCATGCAGCATCCGCCTTAATTTCTTCATGAAATTTGCGAAAAATCGTAGGTGAAGGACGCCCTAATTTGATCTTTACCTTCAGTCGGTAATTAGGAATCAAGCATCGTGTCATCACCCATTGCATGAATATCTGGGCATTGTTGGTGCGATACAAACGCCACGATTCAGACAAAAGAGCAAAGGCCGTACGGGAACTCTTCTTCCACTCCTGAAAAATCGCTTTCATCAAGAGTGCATAAAAATAAAGAGTTTTCCCGAACCTCACCTAGTCGCACCTTGGTAAGCACGTGTCAGCATAACCGGTACCTGTTTTAATGAACACGTTACAAGCCACATGACTTAGATCGTATTTGGTCAAAGTACCCATTTAGCTTTCAACTTTCTTCACAATGATTTCGATTTGCGCCAACGCATCTTTTTGAGTTTGATCATACGGATAACCGTGTTTGATTAAGCTCTTCAGAAAGTCCTCCTTGAGCTGAGATCCAACAAATGGAATTCTTTTGATCATGCTGATCCAAGTTTTAAGAGGTTGTTTGATTCTTTTCGGCTTTAAACCCCTAGGGAACATCAAATCGCGGCTGTAGGCGTGTGATTGCTGCTGCACACTGATTACTTGAGCATCTGGCAACGTTTGACACAGTTTTTGCAGATCAAATGACACCGGCGACCAACTGTGATCGGAACCTAAGCGAAAAGTGGATTTGTGTTCGTTACTGAAAAAGCTTGGCCAAATACCTTGTTCGTACAAGTCTTCATCAGGCACCACAACAATCAAATACCCACCAGGCTTGACCAATTCCCACCATCCGGCCAAAGCTTGAAGCGGGTTATCCATATGCTCTAGGGAATGGCTGCTATGAACAGTATCGAAAGTGCCATTCGCAAAGTAGTTGGTGATGTGATTGGCATCGCCATCTTCTACGTCAAAGCTTTTCGCCCAAGTGCACACAAGATCCGTTCCGGCGCCAATATCCAGCACCTTCCCTTGTAAATATTGCAGCGCAAAGGATGGGTCGCGAATTAAGTTTGTTTTTGAAGCTTCACGCATCTAGATCTTTCATCAATACCAATTGAAATTTTCAGCCATTCGAACTGCATGCACCGTCATTCCAAACGACGCCAATTCATAAGCACGCGTCTCGCGCAGGAGTTTGCGCCGTGCATGGCGTGCAAGCTTGCGCGCCCACCACGATTGGTTCATGTACAGCTTCATCAGGTTGCGGTTACCTAGGCTGTCGCTCTGCTCTAAGTTCATTTCCAGCTTGAGCGCTTTTTGTGTGGTCATACCGTAGTGGTGCAGCCAAGCATCGCCAATCGTTCCTGTGCGAATGTTGTCTTCTAGAGCGCGCTGAAAAAATATAGCGTCTTCATAGCCCAGCAACTTGGGCACCGGCATGAAGTAGCCCATCTCTTGCCACACGCTGTCATCAATGGCCATACATACCGCATGGGGAGCACCATGTCGGGAATAGCCTTGCATTTTTTGAGCGGCCTCTGCAGTCCATGAATCAAAGTCGTAGTTCAGATCTCCCTCCACCATTGCTGGACTGGCAATTTGTAACTTATGTTGTCGAGCGCCTTCCAACAGTTTGCGCAGCCAACCTTTGGCGCAAATCACATCGTTGTTCATGACCACAGTCCATTTTGACTGGATCGCCAAGGCTCCTTGGTTCCATGCAGCGCCGCAACCTAGATTGCGCTCATTCAGCACCACAGCACCAAAACCTTGCTGCCCTAACCATTCACGGGTGCCGTCAGTCGAGCCGTTGTCCACCGCCACAATCCGCGAAAAATTAACCTCCTCACGGTCTAAGCTGGCAATGAACTGCTTGGTGTAATCAAGCTGGTTGTAGCAAGCAAAAGTGATGGTGTAGTTGCCAAAAGAATTCATATAGCCAATTATCCTCTACACATTAGCGGCAATTGAGAATTAGTTCGTTTTGCAAAACAACTATCTACGGGCCTGCAATGCCAGCAACTCACCAATTGCCGAGGATAGCCTTCTCTCAATCGATGTCTGGTATCGCATAAGTCGATCCGATTCTTCTGGACTGGGCGTAATCGCTTTGACCATCAGCGCTTGCGTTTCATGGAAGCGTTCGACCAATTTTTTTGCGGCATTAAAGTCCGCCCACAGCTGTGTAAAACGAGTCAAGTCAGTACAAATTGAGTCATGAAAACTCTCAGGCCCAAACTGTTTCCTCACAGAAACTTTTGGAAGTGATCGCACCTCATCTGGCAAATGAACTTTTGCTA
>CALKUJ010000326.1 GCA_937996825.1 uncultured Polynucleobacter sp.
ACCACCTCCTTCTGGAATCTACCCTTGAGTTGATTGCCAAAGCGTTTAGCTTTTTGAGTCATCTCATGCTCTGCGCCATCCGGATGGGTGGGCAAGCCCACCACCAATGATTGTGGCTGCCATTCTGTTATGAGTTTCTCTATAACTGAAAAGCGAATGTCTTGATTTTTTTCTTGAATAACTTTTAGTGGTTCTGCTGTTTTAGTAATGGTGTTACCCACAGCCACACCAATGCGCTTTTCACCAAAGTCAAAAGCCAGAATCGTTTGTGACATCAAGCATGCCCAGCAGAGGTTGATAAGAAACTTTGCTCAATACCTAAAAGCGCTAAAACGTTTTGATATTTGTATTCATCAGGTGTATCAAAAATGATATGCGCCATTTCTTCAGCAGGAGCTGGCACATTGAGCCAGCCATTGCGGGCAATTTCATCTTCGAGCTGTCCAGCGCTCCAACCTGCGTAACCTAAGGTCATTAAAAATCGTGAGGGTCCATGACCCGCAGCCACTTCTTCTAAAACATCTTTGGACGTGGTCATGGCCAAGCCACCCGGTATACGAAGAGAGGAGTTGTAATGCGTGGTGTGCTCACCCTGCTTTTGTTCATGCAACACAAAACCACGATCAGTTTGTACTGGACCACCAAAGTAAACAGGCTCTTGGGCTTTGGGCTGGATTTCTAGTTTGAGATCCACTTTATCAAAGACTGTGGCCAAATCTACATCCGTAGGGCGATTAATCACCAAACCCATGGCACCACTAGCCGTGTGATCGCAGAGGTATACCACTGTGCCTGCAAAGTTCTCATCCACCATGCCAGGCATGGCAATTAAGAATTGGTTGGCTAGGTGACTGACATCACCAGATTTTTGAGTCATAAGTGGATTTTATCTGATTAAGCCCAGATCTCAAATGAACCATTTGGGCTGGTTAAGATCGTCAATACCTATAACTCAATAAGTCTATAAAATGAATGAAAGTATTTAAAAATTACCTTAAGAGACCTCTAAGGCCTAAACAAACAAGGCAACGGTGACAAAATGACTGCTTCAAAAGGCTTGGTTTGGCTCCGACGTGATTTACGTGTTCACGACCATCACGCCCTGCGCATGGCAGTTCAGTCATGCCAGCAAGTGTGGGTGGCTTTTGTTTTTGACACAGACATTCTGACTCACTTACTTGAACGTGGTCTTCAAAAAGACCGTCGCATTGATTTTATTTGGCAATCTCTTCAAGAAATTGATTCTGAACTGCGTGCCAAAGGCGGCGGCCTGATTGTTCGTCACGGCAAAGCCACCGAAATCATTCCTGAGCTAGCTGTTCAATTAGGTGTTAGCGCTGTTTTTACCAATAAAGATTATGAGCCAGCAGCCATTGAGCGTGACCGCATAGTCTCGCTTGCACTTGAATCTAAAGACATTGCTTTTTATGGCTACAAAGATCAAGTGATCTTCGAGCACAAAGAAGTGCTCACTGGTCAAGGTGGTGTGTTTTCAGTTTTCACGCCCTTCAAAAATGCATGGCTCAAAAAGTTACAAGCAACAGACCTAGATGCGCACGCAGTAGATTTAGACAGCGGGCGCCTTGGTACCATTCCTAAATCATTAGATTTGGCATTTCCATCATTAAAGTCGATGGGGTTCGAGTCAACTGGAATTGAATCGTATCTACCCATCGGTATGTCAGGTGCCTCACAGCTCTTCGAAGAATTTTTAGATCGGATGGATCACTATCACGCTACACGTGATTTCCCTGCAGTGAAAGGTCCAAGCTACTTATCAGTGCACTCACGCTTTGGCACGATCTCTATCAGAGCGTTGGTGCGCGAAGCGCATCAACGCATGTTGGCCGGCAGCATGGGAGCCACAATTTGGTTATCAGAACTCATCTGGCGTGACTTTTACTTCATGATTTTGAGTAATCATCCCCGTTTAGCTCCTTCATTGAAGAAATCAGTATTGACGCATGGCACATCAGGTCATGAGTCATTCAAACCAGACTATGACAAGATTGTTTGGGAAAGTGGTGCCAAAGCACAAAAACTATTCAAAGCATGGTGTGAAGGTAAAACGGGTTATCCACTGGTTGATGCAGCGATGCACCAACTCAATCAAAGCGGTTATATGCATAACCGCTTAAGGATGGTGGTCGCTTGCTTCTTAATTAAAGATTTAGGGATTGACTGGCGTTGGGGTGAGCAATACTTTGCTGATCACTTGAATGACTTTGACTTTGCGGCCAACAACGGCGGTTGGCAATGGGCTTCTTCAAGTGGCTGCGATGCACAGCCTTACTTTAGGAG
>CALKUJ010000327.1 GCA_937996825.1 uncultured Polynucleobacter sp.
ACCTTCGCTAAGGGAGAACTTGGCGGCAAGGCAAGAACCAAACGCTCCTCCCTTAAAACCACGCGAGCAACTGACGTGTCGCCAGTTCGGATCCGTCCGAATCCCAAATCGATACGTCCTGATTTCAGCTCGGTGATCTGATGCACCGAACTCAGATCGACCAAGTGAATGTCTGTCTCGGGGTAGCGCTTGCGAAACATCCGAATCAACATAGGAAGTCCGCCGTACAAAGTCGATGCGACGTAGGCGATTGAAATGGATTGGCGTCTATCTTGGCCAACGCGTTTGGCACCCGCTTTCATTTGTTCGACCCGATGAAGCACCTGCAAGGCCTCTTCGTAAAAAACGCGCCCCGCGTCGGTCAAGCGCAAAGGCCTGCTGCTGCGTTGAATCAACAGGACCCCGAGCTCCTCCTCAAGGAGCTGAATCTGTCGACTCAGTGGTGGCTGTGCAATGTGCATTTGCTCAGCTGCACGCGTGAAGTTCTTGGTCGTGGCAACCGCTACGAAATAACGTAATTGGCGAAGATCCATTAGGGTAATCCATACCCGCGAGATATGGTGCGTTGCAAGTTGCTGATTTTTAACACAAAAACCACTCACTATATGTAAAAGGTATCGCTACGGATGAATTTGGTATTGGATGTATTGATGGCACTGCCATTTAATTCAACCCATGCAACAAACACGTTAACTAACTCAGACAGTTTTTTGCAATGTGAAGGGGGCTTTCCCCAAGCAACCAAGTAAGACCAACCTCTAGGAGATAACCATGACCGTTCAAATTTTCAAAACAAATGAAGTTCAAGATTTTTTAAAGATAGCCAGTGGCCTGACACAAACAGGCGGCAATCCACGCACCAAAACCATCATTCATCGCATCTTGTCTGACCTGTTCAAAGCCATCGAAGACTTAGACATCACATCGGATGAATACTGGGCCGGCGTTGCTTACCTGAATCAGCTTGGCGCACGCAGCGAGGCAGGCTTGCTGTCACCTGGTTTGGGACTGGACCGTTATTTCGACATGCGA
>CALKUJ010000328.1 GCA_937996825.1 uncultured Polynucleobacter sp.
GACCATTATCAAGGTGTTGCCAGAGCGCAATTACACATAGAGGCTCTCGATGAGCCTTTATAATCGCGCACCATGGAAGCAGAACAACTAAATCTCATTAGTAACACCCTAGAAGACCTCCGTACTCGTACGATTGAACTTCGGAGGTATCTTTGACGTCGATAACAAAGCAGAACGTTTAGTCGAAGTTAATCAAACCCTTGAAGATCCCAAAATTTGGGATGATCCGAAGCAAGCCCAGGCCTTGGGTAAAGAAAAAAAACTATTAGATGGCGTCGTAGGTACCATCAATTTTCTAACGGATAACATCACCTCTAGCCAAGAACTGTTTGAAATGGCCAAAGAGGAAGGTGATTTCGAAACAATTCTATCGATTCAAACCGATACAGATGGCATGCGCCAGCAAGTCGAAGGACTTGAATTCCGACGCATGTTCAGTAATCCAATGGATCCAAGCTCATGCTTCATTGATATTCAGTCAGGTGCTGGCGGAACTGAGGCTTGTGATTGGGCCAGCATGTTGTTACGTCAATATCTGCGTTACTGCGAGCGTAAAGGCTTCAAAGCTGAAGTGCTGGAAGTTTCTGATGGTGATGTCGCTGGTATTAAGAGTGCCACCATCAAGATTGATGGTGAATATGCCTACGGCCACTTAAGAACTGAGACCGGTGTGCATCGACTTGTGCGTAAATCACCTTTTGACTCTGCCAATGGTCGCCACACATCGTTCACCAGTGTGTTTGTCTATCCAGAAGTTGATGACTCTATTGAAATTGATATCAATCCAGCTGACATCCGTACTGACACCTATCGCGCCTCTGGTGCTGGTGGACAGCACATCAATAAAACTGACTCTGCGGTTCGTTTGACCCACGTGCCAACAGGCATTGTGGTGCAGTGCCAAAATGATCGAAGCCAACATAAAAACCGTGCTGAAGCGATGTCAATGTTGAAGTCTCGCCTTTATGAACATGAATTACGTAAACGTCAGGCTGAACAAGATAAGCTAGAAGCTACGAAAAGCGATGTGGGTTGGGGTCATCAAATCAGATCTTATGTTTTAGATCAAAGTCGCATCAAAGATCTTCGAACCAACGTAGAAATATCAAATACACAAAAAGTTTTAGATGGTGACTTAGATCCATTCATTGAAGCCAGCTTAAAACAAGGCGTTTAATTATCACCATTTATTCATCAATCATTATCACCATTCAATTGTTAGCGAAAACATCATGAGTCAAGAAGAACAACTGCCCATCGTCGATGAAAATCACATCATTGCAGAACGTCGCGAAAAATTAGCTCAATTGCGCAAAAATGGTGTGGCATTCCCTAATGATTTTGTGCCAACCCATCATGCTGCTGATTTACATGAGCACTATGGCGAGATCAGCAAAGAACATTTGGCAGAGAAAAATATCAGCGTCAAAGTAGCAGGCCGAATGATGCTCAAGCGCGTCATGGGTAAGGCGAGCTTTGCGACTGTGCAAGATCGCAGCGGCCAAATCCAGTTCTATATCAATGATGCTGATGCAGGAGCAGATGCTCACAATGCTTTTAAGCATTGGGATATGGGTGATTTCATTGCTGCTGAAGGGGTGGTATTCAAAACCAATAAAGGTGAACTATCGATCCTGGTAAAAGATTTGCGTCTTTTATCAAAATCATTGCGCCCTCTTCCAGACAAATTCCACGGTCTTTCAGACCAAGAAATGAAATACCGTCAACGCTATGTTGATTTGATTGTTTCACCTGAGACACGTCAAACATTCTTGGCCCGCAGTAAAGCGATGTCTTCGATTCGCCACCACATGCAAGATGCAGGCTTCATGGAAGTTGAAACACCGATGCTTCACCCTATTCCAGGTGGTGCCGCAGCAAAACCCTTCATCACCCATCACAATGCCTTAGACATGGAAATGTATCTGCGCATAGCGCCAGAGTTGTACTTAAAGCGTTTGGTGGTTGGTGGCTTTGAACGTGTCTTTGAGGTAAATAGAAACTTCCGTAATGAAGGCGTGAGCCCGAGACACAACCCAGAATTCACCATGATGGAGTTCTATGCAGCCTACACTGATTACAAGTGGCTCATGACCTTCACAGAAGAGTTGATCAGAGCGGCAGCGATTGACGCGCAAGGCACTGCAAATCTGACTTATCAAGGTAAACCGTTAGATTTATCTAAGCCATTCCAACGCTTAACAATCGCTGAAGCAATTCTTAAGTATGCGCCTTTATCGAAAAAACAATACACCGCATCTCAATTAGAAGATAAGGAATTTGTGCGCCAAGAGCTTAAAAAGTCTGGGGAAGATATCAACGGACCAACGCTCAAGAATGCTGGCCTAGGAGCCCTTCAACTGGCCTTGTTTGAAGCAACTGCTGAAGAACATCTATGGGAACCAACGTACATCATTGACTACCCGATTGAAGTTAGTCCACTGGCCAGAGAGTCAGACACAAGACCAGGCATCACAGAGCGCTTTGAGTTATTCATCACAGGTCGTGAGATTGCCAATGGCTTCTCTGAATTAAATGATGCAGAGGATCAAGCTGCTCGTTTCCAAGCCCAAGTTGCCCAAAAGGAAGCTGGTGACGAGGAAGCCATGTATTTTGATGCCGACTTTATTCGTGCTCTAGAGTACGGCATGCCTCCAACCGGTGGTTGCGGTATTGGTATCGATCGCTTGATGATGTTGATCACTGACTCACCAAATATCAGAGACGTGATTCTTTTCCCACATTTGAGAAAAGAAGATTAAAAACGCCCAGATAGAAAAAGAGAAGTAAAAAGGGACCCACGGGTCCCTTTTTTAATACTTATTATTGAATCACTCAGATCAATGATTTTCTTTGGCATGGTTGATTGAATACTTAGGTATTTCAATGACCAAGTTTTGCTGAGCAACCACGGCTTGGCAAGATAAGCGTGATTGAGGACACAAACCCCAAGCGCGATCTAAAAGATCATCTTCTGCTTCATCTGATGGATTCAGGCTCGCCATGCCTTCACGCACAATCACATGACAGGTTGTGCAAGCACATGACATCTCACATGCATGTTCGATTTCAATATCATTTTCTAGCAATGCTTCACAAATAGTGGATCCTGGAGAAGCCTCTAAAACAGCGCCTTCAGGGCAATAATCAGCATGAGGAAGAACAACAATTTGTGGCATTTTTAATTCCTATTAAATTTCTTCTATCTTTTTACCAGACAACGCTTTTTTGATACTTTCATTCATTCTGCGAGCAGCAAAATCATCGGTGGCTTTTGATAATGATTCAACTGAACGTCTTAATACTTGGGTGTCTTTTGCAGATTCAATCAAATCCTTGAGAGCTTTTAGTTTGCGGTTAATAACGTCTAGCTCATCTTCATCCAGTAAGTGCTGATCTTCTGCCAAAGCTGCATCAACAGCCTCAATCAAACGCTTTGCATCCACCAATTCTTCTCTGAGCGCTCTATCTTGAACATCATCAGCGGCATGACTAAAGCCATCTTGAAGCATGGTGGTGATATCAGTATCGGAAAGACCGTAAGAAGGCTTGACCGTGATATTTGCCTCAGCACCTGAGTGTTGTTCTCTAGCGGTTACCGATAGCAATCCATCAGCGTCCACTTGGTAGGTCACTCGAATTCTGGCAGCACCAGCTGCCATTGGTGGGATATCTCTGAGCTCAAACTTTGCCAGCGAACGACAATGGTCCACCACTTCTCTCTCACCTTGTAAGACGTGAACAGCTAAAGCAGTTTGACCATCTCTAAAGGTGGTGAAATCTTGGGCTCTTGCAACAGGGATTGGAGTATTGCGCGGAATGATTTTTTCAACCAAACCGCCCATGGTTTCAACGCCTAGGGATAGAGGAATCACATCCAAGAGCAACCACTCATCACCTTTTTGCTGATTACCTGCCAATAAGTCTGCTTGCATTGCAGCACCCATGGCCACCACTTGATCTGGGTCTAAATTGGTCAATGGCGTCTGGCCAAACAGTTCACCAACAGCTCTTTGTACATGAGGCATGCGAGTGGCACCACCGACCATGACCACACCCTTGATCTCTTCTGGCGTTAAACCAGCATCTCTAAGAGCTTTCTTGGCTGCTAGTAAAGTTTTATTGACCAAATGTTGGGTCAACTCAAAGAACTGAGCCTGACTGATACCAACATTGATGGCTGTGCCATCACTCAAAGTGGCATGAACACGAGCCAAGGGATTCTTGCTGAGCTGTTCTTTGACTTCTTTTGATGCAGACAGCAATAAACGTGTGTCTTTGTCAGAGAGCAACTGTAATTTCGCTTGCTCTAAAACCCAGCAATAAAGACGATGATCAAAGTCATCACCACCTAAGGCTGAATCACCGCCAGTCGATAGCACTTCGAAAACACCCTTGCTCAGGCGCAAGATTGAAATATCAAATGTGCCACCACCCAAGTCATAAACTGCGTATAAGCCCTCTGAAGCGTTATCCAAACCATATGCAATGGCTGCAGCAGTTGGCTCGTTTAATAGGCGTAGAACTTCAATACCAGCTAACTTAGCAGCATCCTTGGTTGCCTGGCGTTGCGCGTCATCAAAATAAGCTGGCACAGTGATCACTGCACCGACGATCTCATCGTCAAAAGAATCTTCAGCGCGTTGACGTAATCTAGCCAAGATTTCTGCAGAAACTTCGACTGGACTTTTCTCACCGGAAACTGTTTTAATTTTGAGCATGCCAGGGGCATCTACAAATTCATAAGGCATGGTTTGAGCATGCTGGATATCACTGAGACCTCTTCCCATGAAACGCTTCACAGAAATGATGGTATTTTTTGGATCGCCATTGGCATTTTGCAAAGCTTGGTAACCTGCTTGCGTTGTACCACCAGGCAGGTAACGGATGACTGAAGGCAATAGCTTTCTTCCCTGCTCATCACCCAAGACTTCTGGCAAAGCGTTTTTCATCGCGGCAACCAATGAATTGGTTGTTCCCAGATCTATACCAACTGCAATACGGCGTTGGTGAGGGGCAAGCGATTGACCAGGTTCGGCAATTTGTAATAAGGCCATATTTTTATTTGTTATTAATAATTTATGCTGATATTGCGTCTTCTAGTTCTGCACTGAATTTATCAATGAACAATAAAGCTCGTAATTGCTTCGCTGCCAACTCAAAATCATTAGCTCCATCAATCGTCGCTTCAACTTCTTTTAATAAATTCGCTCTTGTTTGTTCTACTTCTTTGTATAAGTCATCTAGTTTAGAAGGCTGATCTCTGACATCATCCAAAGTCTCACGCCATTCCATCTGCTGCATCAAAAATTGAGCAGGCATCGCCGTATTGGTTTCTAACTGTGGATCCACGCCATTCTTTGCACACAGATACAAACCCCTTTGTATGGGATTCATGAGCGTTCGGTAGGCTGAATTTGCCAGGGCTGATAATTGCATCGAAACGCGTTTGTCAGAATCACTGGCTTGGGCGTGCATATCAGGGTGAACCTTTTGCTGCACAGTTAAATAGGCAGACTCCAAAGCCTGCCTATCAATCTTAAATTGGGGCTTTAGTTGAAATAAGGCAAAGTAATCATCAAACCCTGAAAGATTCGCCACAACCACACTCATCTTTTACATTAGGGTTCTGAAACTTAAATCCCTCATTCAAACCTTCGCGCACATAATCAAGTTCTGTACCGTCCAAATAAGCCAAGCTCTTAGGATCGACATACACTTTGACCCCTAAGGACTCAAACAAGGTATCTTCAGGCAAGACCTCGTCAACATACTCCAGTTGATAAGCAAGTCCTGAACAACCAGTTGTTCTAACTCCAAGACGCAAGCCAACCCCTTTGCCACGACGTTCGATATAACGCGTGATGTGCTTAGCTGCTTTCTCTGTGAGAGTAATGGCCATGATTATTTAGCGTGCTTTTCTTTGTAGTCGGCCACAGCTGCTTTGATAGCATCTTCAGCCAAGATAGAGCAGTGAATCTTCACAGGTGGCAAAGCCAATTCTTCAGCAATCGCAGCGTTCTTAATTTCAAGTGCTTGATCCAAAGTCTTTCCTTTGACCCACTCTGTCACCAATGAAGATGAGGCAATTGCTGAGCCACAACCATAAGTTTTGAACTTAGCATCTTCAATAATGCCTTGATCATTCACGCGGATTTGTAGCTTCATCACGTCACCGCAAGCTGGCGCACCAACCATGCCTGTACCAACGTGATCATCACCTTTTTCAAATGAGCCAACGTTGCGTGGATTTTCATAATGCTCGATTACTTTTTCACTGTATGCCATTTTATTTCCTCAAATATTTTTTACGTTTATCTTTTCAGTCAATGATTAATGTGCTGCCCACTGAATCGTGTTCAAGTCAATGCCATCTTTATGCATTTCCCATAGCGGTGACAAATCTCTCAATTTAGCAATTTTGCTCTTGACCAATTCAATCGTGAAATCAACATCTTCGACTGTTGTGAAGCGACCGATGGTGAAACGAATAGAACTGTGGGCCAACTCATCATTGCGACCCAATGATCTCAACACATAGGAAGGCTCTAACGATGCTGAAGTACATGCAGAGCCTGATGACACAGCGATGTCTTTCAAGGCCATGATCATTGATTCGCCTTCAACATAGTTAAAGCTGATATTCAAGTTATGCGGGATGCGCTGATCCATGTCACCGTTGAGATAAACCTCTTCGATCTGGTTCAAGCCATTCCATAAACGATCTCTTAACATGCGAATGCGCTCGTTTTCAGTGGCCATCTCTTCGCGAGCAATGCGGAAGCACTCACCCATACCCACCAATTGATGAGTCGGTAAAGTACCTGAACGCATACCGCGCTCATGCCCACCACCATGCATTTGAGCCTCGATACGAATACGTGGCTTACGGCGCACAAACAAAGCACCCACACCCTTTGGTCCATAGGTCTTGTGAGCACAGAAGCTCATCAAGTCAACTTTGAGGGTTTGCAAATCAATCGCAACCTTGCCTGTGGCTTGGGCTGCGTCTACGTGAAACACAATGCCTTTTTCGCGACAGAATTCACCGATTTTTGCAATATCTTGAATCACACCAATCTCGTTATTCACAAACATCACAGAAACAACGATGGTGTCTGGGCGAACAGCAGCCTTGAATACTTCAAAATCAATCAAACCATTTGGCAAGACATCAAGGTAAGTAACCTCATAGCCTTCACGCTCTAGTTCGCGACAAGTGTCTAGGACTGCCTTGTGCTCTGTCTTGACTGTGATGATGTGCTTGCCTTTTTCTTTGTAGAAATGGGCAGCACCTTTGATGGCCAAGTTATTACTCTCAGTAGCACCACTGGTCCAAACGATTTCGCGTGGATCTGCACCGACTAATTTCGCAACTTCCGCACGAGCATTTTCTACCGCCTCTTCAGCGCTCCAGCCATATGCGTGACTACGTGATGCTGGATTACCAAACTGCTCACGAAGGTATGGAATCATCACATCGACCACCCTTGGGTCAATCGGTGTTGTAGCTGAATAGTCCATATAAATTGGGAAGTGCTCTAGACTAAACATAGGTACTGGTTTAGGTGATGACATGCTTCTTTCCTTTTATCTCAATATTTTTTAATTATTCTGTGACTAGATCAATGACTGATATCAATTAATTTGCTGGGCAAAAGTAAACACTGAATTTGCCAATGGCTTTTTCTTAGCCTCAACTTCTTTTTTGGCGCTTGCAGATGCTGACTTAGAAACTCTTGGAGCCTCAATTTTTATCTTGCTCTCACGAATGTCGCCAACCCTGACTCTGCCTTCTTGTTGCTTTACCAAATCAGCCAATGAGACTGAGCTTAAATACTCAACCATTTTTTGATTCAAACTGGTCCATAAGTCATGGGTCATACAACGACCATGACCTGCATCTTCGCCACGGCAATTACCTTTGCCACCACATTGCGTTGCATCCAATGGCTCATCAACAGCAATGATGATGTCAGCCACTGTGACTTGATCAGCTCTACGTGCCAAGGTGTATCCGCCACCAGGTCCGCGAGTACTTTCGACAATATCAAAGCGTCGCAATTTACCGAACAACTGCTCTAAATATGACAAAGAAATATGTTGCCTTTGGCTAATGCCGGCAAGTGTTACTGGGCCATGAGATTCGCGCAGGGCCAAATCAATCATTGCAGTGACAGCGAAACGTCCTTTGGTTGTTAGTCTCATCTCTTACCTCATCAATATTGGGTTGTTGAAACGTTTAATACCTGACTCTTGTGCTCAACTATATCAGATACCCAAATAAACTGCTCAAGTACTAAAAAAACCTGATCCATTAAATAAATAAACATTAAAAATCAATTACTTAGATGGAAATAGAAGGGACTTGAAGTCAGCCTTGATTCTTCGCCTAACGGCCTCATAGAGGCGTCTTCTGTCCAAGGACGGCAAGTCCCTCGAACGCAATGCCATGTTGAAAGCCAAAGAGAAGCTGACCAAGACATTGAAAGCACCAATCAATAAAACGCCAAATATGCCAAGCCAGAAACCTGACATCAAGAACGTTTTCCACCCAAGAGCGGTTGCCGCAGCAGCAAACTGTCCCGCAGATAGTGTGATGTGACGAATTTCCATGCCAATTCCAAGGAAACCTAAAAAGGTGGGGCCATAGATAAGCAAGAATCCTAAGGAAACGTTGGCGGAAACAATGGAGATATTGTCCCTCCACCACTGCCCCCATCTAGCAGCTCTGATGTCACCGAATACGATGTTGATTCTTCGGTTGTAACGAATCACATCTTGAATACGATGCAAAACAAACCAGTTATCAATCAAACCTGCGATCACGCTGGATAACCACAGAAGAACTCCTGTGAAAGCCGCAAACAGAAACGCTGCGCTGAAAGGAGAAACAGTATGAAAAATTTGAGTTGCTTTACCTGGACTCATGGTCGGATGACCCATCAACAGAATGATGCCAAGCTGGATAGCAATCACCAAAGGGACCACCATGGCCAAGTTTCCAAAAATAGATGCAGCCTGCGATCTCATCAATGCCATGGCGCGATCAACAAAACGATCCAAGCCCTCTTTCGTTTGAACGTCATCTAAGAGTTGGGCCAAGGCTGGCGCTGTCATGGCAGGTTGTTTGGTTGCTAATGTGAAGTTAGCAAATTGAATCAATAAAAAACTGATGGCGTAGTTAGCGGACAAAAGAATGTTTTCGAAAAAGCGAACCAAACCAAGATTGGTGATCAAAAACTTTAAATAAACTGTGCCCGAGATAATCGCGCCACCGCCCAAGGATTTTTTGAGCATTGAAAAATACTCTTTGCGAGTACTCGCAATGTAGTGGTCGCCTGTCTCCGCACTTCTTTCAACCATCTTTCTAGATAACAAAGCAAATGTTTGCTCTGCCAGGCGCTTGATACTGCGATGACCTTGAACAGTCAAAATTAAATCAGCCGCTAACTTAGCAAATAACTGCGTCTGATCACGATGAATCCAAGCCTCCAAAAGTTTTTCAACCCTTGATAAACGTAAACGCATGGTCTCAACTTGAAAAACTGTTTCAACTGAAACACCATGCTCATCAAGATGAGCATAAACATCATCGCAAGCGATGTAGCAAGCATTCAACACATCTTGGAACTCTCTCAATGTGGCTTGATATGAAGAATCATTGAGGCGCGGCTGAGTATTCAGAATATCCTCCGCCAGCTTGCTCAAGCGGTAAAAAGGTGAACCCTGACCACTGACAGTGCGCAACCTGGACCTAACGGAGTAACTCAAACCAGCAGAACTGATGTAGTTGATCAAGATCATGATGGCTTCAGCCATATCCTTGAACAAGTTATTGTTATCAAAATGATCTTCTTGATAATGAGTTAACTCGTACAGTGAGCGCAACAAATCATCATCTAAATCATGAACCCAAGCGGCGTCATGGGGACCAACAAATCCAAGCGCGAATAAAACTGTGAGCTCTGGCTTATTGAGTGGTTGCGAAATCAGATGATTGCGCAAGCGCTCTGTCATCTCTCCCCAGAAACTAGGTTTTGTTGCAACCCCTGTGTCACATAGCAATGAAAGCGCATCGTTGTCACGCAAAATACTGCGAATCAATTTGGCTATTTTTAATTTAACGTCTGGTCGTTGCTCAAGGATCTTTAAAAAAGATCTTAAGCGCGCATGCTCTGGGTGACCATCTAAGTTTGTAGCTGGTTTGTTTTTTGTTGATTTTTCAGTGCGACGTAGCCAATAGATCAATTCGACGACCCAGCGATTGCGCTCAGCCAAATCTGTGGTGTCTGCTGGCACCAACAAAAGCGTATCTAATGCTTGTGAGGCATCTCTTGATTCTTTCCAGCGCGCCCACAAACGGCGAAAATCTTTAAAACCAAACATGCCTAATTTCCATTTAATTGAATTGTGTCGTGTAACTCAGCGCCAAAAACCATCGCCTTTAACTTCAGTAGTTGATCTCTGGTTTGAGCAGCCTTCTCAAACTCAAGATTTTTAGCGTGATCAACCATCAATTTTTCTAATTGTTTTATTTCTTTAGCTAATTGTTTTTCGCTCATATCTTCATAGTGAGCTTTTTCTTGTTCGTATTTTAGCTCTTGACGTTTCTCATCAACGTCATAAACGCCATCAATGATATCTTTAATTCGCTTCACAACCCCTTTAGGAGTGATGCCGTGAACTTTGTTGAACTCAGTTTGCTTACTTCTGCGGCGCTCGGTTTCACCAATCGCTTTCTTCATTGAATCAGTCATTTTGTCAGCATACAAAATGGCTTTTCCGTTGACGTTTCTTGCAGCGCGACCAATTGTCTGAATCAAGCTTCTTTCTGATCGCAAGAAACCCTCTTTATCAGCATCCAAAATTGCCACTAAAGAAACTTCTGGAATGTCCAAGCCCTCGCGCAACAGATTGATACCAATCAGCACATCAAAAACTCCGAGACGCAAATCCCTTAAGATTTCTACGCGCTCAACTGTATCAATATCAGAGTGCAGGTAGCGCACCTTGATACCGTTGTCTGACATAAAATCGGTCAACTGCTCTGACATACGCTTTGTCAAAGTAGTGATCAACACACGTTCACCCACCTTGATACGCGCATGGATCTCGCTCAATACATCATCGACTTGAGTTGATGCTGGTCTTACGTCAATGATTGGATCAACAAGCCCTGTCGGCCTTACCACCTGCTCAACCACTTTATCAGCATGCTCTTCTTCGTATGTCGCAGGGGTAGCTGAGACAAAAATCACTTGCCTCATCTTCTTTTCAAATTCTTCGAACTTCAATGGCCTGTTGTCCATCGCTGAAGGCAAGCGAAAACCATAATCAACCAAAGTTGCTTTACGAGCTTTATCGCCGTTATACATGCCGTTCAATTGACCAATCAAGACGTGACTTTCATCCAAGAACATCAATGCATCAGGTGGCAAATAGTCGACCAACGTTGGTGGAGCCTCACCTGGTTTGGCGCCCGATAAATGTCTTGAGTAGTTTTCGATACCTTTACAGAATCCCAATTCAGACAACATTTCAAGATCAAAACGGGTGCGTTGCTCTAGGCGTTGAGCCTCGACCAGCTTACCTTCTTTGATGTAAAAATCTAAGCGCTCACGCAACTCTGCTTTGATGGTTTCAATCGCACGCAAAACTGTTTCGCGAGGAGTGACGTAATGTGAGCCTGGATAAATCGTGAAGCGTGGAATGCGCTGACGAATCCTGCCAGTCAATGGATCAAAGAACTGAAGACTATCCACCGTGTCATCAAATAAATCGATGCGCACGGCTAATTCATTATGTTCAGCTGGAAACACATCAATGGTGTCGCCTCGAACTCGGAAAGTACCCCTGGAGAAATCCACATCATTGCGCTCGTACTGCATCGCAATCAAACGCGCCACAATGTCGCGCTGAGTCAACTTATCACCCTGACGAACAGTCAAAACCATTTGATGGTAATCACCAGGGTTTCCAATACCGTAAATGGCAGATACTGTAGAAACGATGATCGTGTCACGCCGCTCCAAAAGACTCTTAGTTGCTGACAATCTCATCTGCTCAATATGTTCATTGATTGAAGAATCCTTTTCAATGAAAAGATCCCTGGTCGGAACATACGCTTCAGGCTGATAGTAATCGTAATAGCTCACAAAATACTCAACCGCATTTTGCGGAAAGAATTCTCTGAACTCACTGTAAAGCTGTGCGGCAAGTGTTTTATTAGGCGCAAAAATAATCGCAGGACGACCCAAGCGTGCAATCGTATTGGCCATCGTGTAGGTTTTACCTGAACCCGTGACACCCAAAAGAGTTTGATAGATCAAACCATCTTCAATGCCCTCCACCAACTGAGCAATGGCCTCAGGCTGATCTCCGGCAGGGGGAAATGGCTGGTGAAGCAGGAACGGCGAACCCGGAAAACGAACGATGTTTTCTGAGGGACTCGCAGATTCAATTTCTGATTTTTTTTCTGTCTTTTTTGGCATCTCGGCTATCATTCTAGGCTTGCTTGAACTTTCTAACATATTTCATACTATGAGCCTCTTTTCAAACGTTGAACTTGCCCCACGCGATCCTATCCTGGGTCTTAATGAAGCCTACAATGCTGACAGCCGTACAACCAAGGTAAACCTTGGGGTTGGCGTCTATTTCACTGATGACGGAAAGATTCCATTATTGCGTGCAGTACAAGCTGCTGAAAAGCAAATGATGGAAAAATCTGCGGCTCGTGGCTATCTTGCAATTGAAGGTATTGCTGCTTATAACCAAGGCGTCCAAAATCTCCTATTTGGCAAAGATTCTGCCATTTTGACGGCTGGTCGCGTAGTAACAGCCCAAGCTGTTGGTGGTACTGGTGCCCTAAAAATCGGTGCCGACTTCCTAAAACGCTTGGTTCCTAATGCTACTGTTGCTATTAGCGATCCTAGCTGGGAGAACCATCGTGGCATTTTTGAATCTGCGGGCTTTGAAGTGGTTGAATACGCCTACTTTGACGGCAAAACCCGCGGCGTTGATTTTGATGGCATGGTGAAGTCCTTGGAGTCTTTCCCTAAGTTCACCACTGTCTTATTGCATGCTTGCTGTCACAACCCAACTGGCGCAGATATTACTGAAGCCCAGTGGCGTCAAGTCATTGATATCTGCAAGAACAAAGGGTTAATTCCATTCTTGGATATGGCCTACCAAGGCTTTGCATCTGGAATTGAGCAAGACGGTATCGCCGTTCGACTTTTTGCTCAG
>CALKUJ010000329.1 GCA_937996825.1 uncultured Polynucleobacter sp.
AAAACGAGATCCTTCCAAGTTCAAGTCAGCGGTTCGATTCCGCTATCCCGCTCCAAGATTAACAACAACCGAAAGAAAACATGGCACGTATTTCAAGTGAAAAGGCTGCATTAGCAGTAGGCAATCGTTATGATTTGATTCTCATTGCGTCAGCACGTATCAGAGAATTACATAAAGGTCATAAGCCTAAATTGAGTACACCGTATGGCAAGAGCCTTACAGCATTGCGTGAGATTGAAGAAGGATTAGTAGGTCGTGAGTACTTGAAAAAGGTACGTGATTCAGACACTACTGATTCAAAGAAAGAAAAATTCCGTTAAGGAAAATGGGGGATTAGCTCAGTTGGGAGAGCGGTTGCTTTGCAAGCAATAGGTCGCAGGTTCGATCCCTGTATCCTCCACCAATAGTTTAGTTTTGCATGGAAGCGTGGCAGAGTGGTTTAACGCAACGGTCTTGAAAACCGTCGTACTTTAACGAGTACCGTGAGTTCGAATCTCACCGCTTCCGCCAAGAACATATGGCACAAATAAAATACACAACTATCATGCGTGACTTTAAGGGACGATATGCTCGTTCTAATTGGTTGCGTGAAAGAATCCCATCTGGTGAATTTATCATCGCATCTCCGAGGACAAATGATGATGATGGATGGGACGTTGATGATAATATTAACACTACAGTAACTATCTGGGACGATGACGCAGAGAGAATAGTTACTGAGTTTTGGTTTCGGTTTCCATAACAACTGAAACTTCATTGATTAGTTCCATGAATCCATATTGATAATCATCAAGTATGGATAACATTAAATCAGAGATAGAAATTCTTTTCTCAAAAAGCATTTTATCTCTTAACCGTGTTTCTAATTGTGCTTCGATGAATGATAGAATGATGTTTTCCTTTTCAGGATTCTTCATCTTCAATTTGTTCTTAACAACTTCTAAGTTAGAAATATATTTGTCGTTTTCAACGAGGCTCTTAAATGCAACTGCTTTAACCCTGTTGATTTCGTTTTTCATTGCTTCAATTAGATTGCCACCGAGGCAGTCGAAATTGGGAATGATTGCAAAGAACACTTCGGCTAGATTTGAAATCGCCTCTTTGTGTTGGTCTACTGGTTCATCAGTAGTCTTGCTTTCATCATATTGTCTACGGCGTTCAGGATCACTAAGAACCTCGTATGCAAACTTTATACGTTTGAATCGTTCTTCATCGCCACCCTTATCTGGATGATGGATTCCAGCTAGTATTCTATACTTTAGCTTGATTTGATCCATTGTGCAGTTGGGTTGCAAGCCGAGTTCTTCGTATAACGTCATAAAGTATTTAGTTACCCAAAATGTATTGCAGAACAAAGATTTTGTGATATAATAGATTCTTAGATTCAGAGAAACGTTTACAGGAGATAATCATGTAAGGTTTGCAGTTTTTAAGGTTAGATACAGCAATTCATACATAACTATGAATCGTTAGACCCTATGGTAGTAGATTGGAGTGAAGCAGGTTAAAATCTGTGAATCGTTGAAGGTCGCTATTGAAATAGACTAACAAGCTCAGAGTGATGGCCTGAGTAAAATAAAAGCAGTCAACAGCTAACCTGTTTTATTTTTGGGATGATTTCAGCATTTTAAAAATACTAACGTAACTGCTATTGAAGTTGGTCGAAGGACAGTAGAAATACTCTTAGGAAACTAAGCGATGAAGGAATAGCTGACCTTGGAAAGACAAGTATGTTGCTAGTAGCAGACACAATTACTAGATAGGCAACATGAATGTTGATATGGTTGAGGAATGTAAATCCT
>CALKUJ010000330.1 GCA_937996825.1 uncultured Polynucleobacter sp.
GTCAGACTTTAAAAAAGCACAGAGCATGCGGGCGCTGTCTTATTACCTCGTCAAGACCCGCAAACTACCCTGGAAGTTCACATTCCGAAAAATGGATCAAGGCTGGCGCGTCATCCGCGTGCAGTGACGTTTACAGGCCTTTGAGCAAGTAGCTCACAATTTCTTTCGAGATTGTGTTGGATTGCGCAAACATTGCAGACGCCGCATTTTGACGAATCTGCGCAGATGCCAAGTTGGCGGTTTCTGTCGCTAGATCTGCGTTGGTAATGCTTGCGTAGCCTGTTGTGTTTGACGTGATCAAGGCATTGTTCACGTTGGTTTTGGTGTCCATCATGTTCAACATGGCGCCAACTTTGGATTGGTACCCCGAGATGGTTGTGATGGCTGTGTCTACCAAGGTTTCAGCGGCGGCGGCGTGGGCAGCCGTGTCAACCGCTGCAGCTGCAGCCACGGTAAATCCCAAAGGAATTTGTTGTGTGTCGTAAGTGGCGATGGTTTGTGTGTCCGTCGTTGCCGCACCTGTGCGAATGCTGATGCCAGTCGTGCTGGCTAACAGTGACACACCATTCCACTTGGCCGCCGAGCTGACCGACGTGATTTGTGTCAAATATTCTTGAAACGCAGTGTTGTTGGCGGTTCGGTCGTCAGCGCTGGCTGCGCCGTTGGTTGAAGAAACGGCCAGCTCTTTCATGTTCATCAAGATAGAAGAGATTTCACCTAATGTGGAATCCATCACTTGCAGCGCACCAATGCCGCTGTTGATGTTTTGGTTGGCTTTGGTCAATGAGCCAATTTGAGTTTTCAAACGAATGGCGGTGACCAAACCCGCAGGATCGTCACTGGCACTGTTGATACGTGATGTCGTGCTGATGCGCTGCATCGCCAACGCCGCATCTTTGTTTGCCGAAGCCAAGGCATTGCTGGCCAAGACTGAATTCATATTGGTATTAACTTGCATAACCTACTCCTGACATCTTGTTGATGACGGAAGCTTAATTTGGATGAAACGCAATTGGGAAAACTTTAGCGATGTTTACGCCGTTTACGTTCTTTACACTTTTTACTGTTGAAAGCGCTCAAGTTTTCTGAGTTCAGTTTTTCACGCGCTGAGGTGTTGCCAGCCCATGATTTGACAGTCGTCGCGCATAACCACACCCTCGCCACCAAAGACGATTTGGGGCACTAACCGCGAACCAGCAAGCGTTTGCCACTTGCGTATGCCCTTGATCCAATCGGATGCAAAGGTGCTGCCTGATTTGATTTCTATGGCTTGCAGGCCTGCGGGGGTGTCAAGCAACACATCAACTTCATGGCCTGTGCTGTCTCGCCAGAAGTACAAGTCCGATGCCTGACCTTGGTTGAAGCGTTGCTTGAGTAATTCGCTGACAACAAAGGTTTCAAA
>CALKUJ010000331.1 GCA_937996825.1 uncultured Polynucleobacter sp.
CCTCAACAATAACTAGTTTTTTCGGGTGAGTTTTTCTTAAAGCTTGTAAGTATTGGCGTTGTCGTTTAGGTGACTCAGCATCATCAGACATTCTTCCTAGCACTGGAGCTGTGTAATAACGAACTTCTATTACTTCGGCCAACTTATCGAGAACATGTTTCTCAAATAAAGTGACGATATCTAACCACTTCAACTTACTTTTTCTTAGTAAGCCGTAGTAAAGGTTATAGCCATCAATGTAAACAATTGTTCTCAATTTCAATCCCTAAAAGTGACAAAGCCGCCCGGAGGCGGCCTGTCGCCCTAAGAGCATTCAGCGGTCTGAACGGTCAGAGGGTGAGTCGTAATAAAGAATATACACTATTTTTATAAAGATAGTGTTAGATGATCATTATTTTTTTGCAACTAAACAAAAGAAGTAAGAAGAGAATCAATACTCAACAGGTATCGGATCAATACTGCGCCACATATACCAGGTGGCCACGGTTTGCCAAGGCGCCCAATTGGCGGCAACTTCTTTGGCTTCATGGCGTGAGACCGGCTCACCACTGAAGTAGGCCAAAGAAATCCCTTTGATCAAGCCAATGTCATCCAAAGGCAGGACATTGGGTCTCATCAGATAGAAGATCAAAAACATTTCTGCTGTCCAACGACCAATGCCACGAATCGCGGTCAATTCTGCGATCACGGTCTCGTCATCCAAAGCATCCCACTTGGCGCAATGCAGACCACCATTGACAAAATGGTTGGCCAAGTCTTGCATGTACTCGACTTTTCTTTGCGATAAGCCCGCACCTCTTAATGCAGTTGGGTCTAATTTAAGAACTGCTTTGGCAGTGAAATTTTTAGTGAGCGCAATGGTGCGCTCCCACACGGATTGTGCCGCCTTGACTGAAATCTGCTGACCGACAATGGCACGTGCCAAGGTTTGAAATGGATCACCACGTGTGGTCAAAAACTCTGCTTTGGGATACTTGGGAATGAGCTTGCGCATGATGCGGTCGTGCTTCATCAATTCTGCACATGCTTGATCCCAATAGTCTGGGGCCTTCAGTACCGGTGCCACCAGTTTTGCTGCCTTGGAGGAGGCAACAGACATTAAGCACGCCTCCAAAGCGTGACACCACCCGGCTTGTCTTCTAGAACAATGCCCTGGGACAGCAAGTCTTGGCGAATCTGATCGGCCTTGGCAAAGTCTTTGGCTTGCTTGGCATCAGCTCGCGCCTGAATCGCTGCTTCAATGGCAGCCTTGTCGTTGTCTGCGCTTTGTGAACCCCCACCCGCTTGTAAAAATTCTTGGGCAGGTCTTTCTAGCAAGCCCAATAGTTTGGCCAATTGCTTTAGTTCACGTGCAAGATCACGTCTTTCTTCTAATTTCTCAGGACCTTCTGCTTTATTGATCTCACCAGCCAACTCAAACAGAATCGCAATCGCTTCAGGGGTATTGAAGTCATCGTTCATCACTTCTGCAAAGCGAGTTCTCCAAGTACTTGGCTTGCTGTAAGTCGGGATGTTGTCAACCGTGGACAAGGCGTTATACAAACGTGTCAAACCTTGCTTGGCTTCCTCAAGATGAGCATCACTGTAGTTCAATGGGCTGCGATAGTGAGCCTTCAGAATAAAGAAACGAACCACTTCAGGGTCAAATACTTTTAGTACTTCGCGAATGGTGAAGAAGTTGCCCAATGATTTAGACATTTTTTCTTCATTGACTCGCACAAAGCCGTTGTGCATCCAAGTGTTCACAAACGGCTGACCTGTTTCGTCTGAGAAAGCGCCTTCACTTTGAGCAATTTCGTTTTCGTGATGAGGGAACTGTAGGTCTGCACCGCCACCGTGGATATCAAAGTGCTGACCCAAGAGTTCGCAACTCATGGCAGAGCATTCAATGTGCCAGCCTGGTCGACCAACGCCCCAAGGAGAGTCCCATTTGGTGTCAGCTGGTTCGTCGGCTTTGGCAGTTTTCCATAGAACGAAATCCAAAGGGTCTTGCTTGCCACCAGTAACAGCCACGCGCTCACCTGCTCTCAGATCGTCCAATGACTTGCCTGATAACTGGCCATAGTTCTTGAAGTTTCTGACGGCATAGTTCACATCGCCATCATCGGCTTGGTAGGCGTAGTTTTTATCAACCAGGCGGGTGATGATGTTTTGCATCTGAGGCACATACTCAGTCGCTCTTGGCTCATGCGTGGGCCGCTCAATCCCTAAAGCATCCGCATCTTCATGCATGGCCACAATGAATCGATCGGTCAATGCTTTGATGCTTTCTTTATTCTCAACCGCACGCTTGATGATTTTGTCATCGATGTCAGTGATGTTTCTGACGTAGGTCACCTGCATGCCAGAGGCTCTTAACCAACGCTGCACCATATCAAAGACCACCATCACCCGAGCATGACCAATATGACAAAAGTCGTAAACAGTCATGCCACAAACATAGAGCTTCACTTTGCCTGGCTCAATGGGCTTGAATGTTTCTTTACGGCGCGTCAGGGTATTAAAAATATGCAGCATATAAAAGCGTGGGTTTTCGTTTAATTCTTATGGTTATTTCTTGTGCTTATTTCGGTCAATGATTCGGTTTTTGTTTTGGTTTTTGTTCTAGCGTGATTTTAATGAAATCACTTTCATTACGGTCTTATTTAAGGCAATATCTTAGAAATACTCCAAGGGTTTGGCGATTTGTTAGACTGATTGACGAGTATAGCTAATTCATTGTCGTAACTGCTTTAAAATCACCCTATTCTTTCGATCTCGGGCCCGTTTTATGAAAATGCTTTTCCAGAAAAGTCTTACCCTGCAGCAAGTGGCCCTCGGGGTTCTTTGTTTTATGTCAGCTCAAGCTGCGATGGCTCAAACGGTCACGCCACCATCCACTCTGTCAGCGCCAAAATCGACTCGCTCTGATATCGCTGCCAAAGCTGATCCATCACCCTTTGAAAATAATCCAAGCGCGGTTCAGTCTGCGCAGATGCAACCATCTTTGGCCACACCTTTCATTGTTTTGCAAAAAGTGCCCGAGCCAAAGAATAAAAATGCGATTCCACAAGATATCTATAACCTGATCACCAGCAAGAAACTGCCAGAAGCCATTGTTGCGATTGATAAAGAATTGGGTGTGAATCCGCGCAATGTGCAATTGCGTTTTGTGCGCTCCAGAATTCAGATTGAACTGGGGCAAATGGATGCAGCCAAAAAGACTTTGGTTGAAATCACTCAACAGTTTCCAGAGCTACCTGAGCCCTATAACAACTTGGCGGTTCTTGAAGCGCAAAGTGGCAATCTTGATCAGGCCAAAGAGTATTTAGAGCTGGCTCTGAAGGTTCAGCCTAGTTTTGCCACAGCACTAGAGAACCTAGGTGATGTCTATACACGCTTGGCCTCAAGATCCTATGGTAAAGCCGTGCAACTTGATCGCAGATTGATTGATAGTCGTCGCAAAATGAAGTTGGCTGAAGATATTCTGAAGTAATTTCTAAGCAATACCGAAGTAACAATTCGCGCAATACCAATTTTTAGTTTGTTTTATTTTTTACGAAGGGAATCAATCCCTCATTACATGGAGAAGGACGCAGCATGGCAAAAGTGCAATTAACCACCAGCATGGGCAACATCACATTGACTCTCAATGATGAATTAGCACCTAAATCGACTGAAAACTTTTTAGACTATGTTCGCTCTGGTCATTACGATGGCACGATTTTTCATCGCGTGATTGCTAACTTCATGGTTCAAGGCGGCGGCATGACTGCTGGCATGAAACAAAAGCCAACCAAAGCTGCGATTGAAAATGAAGCTGATAACGGTTTACCTAATAAGCGCGGTAGCGTGGCGATGGCCAGAACCAACGATCCACATTCTGCGACCTCTCAGTTTTTCATCAACGTGGTTGACAATGCTTTCTTGAACTTTTCAGCACCAACTTCACAGGGCTGGGGTTATGCCGTGTTTGGTGAAGTGAGTGAAGGCATGGATGTAGTGGATGCGATTCGCCAAGTAAAGACTGGCAGCTCAGGCTTTCATCAAGACGTGCCTAAGGAAGATGTCACCATCATCTCAGCGACCATCCTAGAAGAGTGATCATGCACGCGAGCGCTCTCTTCATTTCTGATCTTCACTTAACCCCATCGATGCCTAGAACGGCAGAGAGGTTTTTTGAATTTCTAAATAAAGAGGCTCGCACCCATGAGGCTTTATTCATTTTGGGTGATTTGTTTGAGTTTTGGGTGGGTGATGATGCCAAGGCAAGATCACCCTTCCATCAAGAAGTCGCACAAAAAATCAAAGCACTCAAACAGCAAGGCACCAAAGTTTACTTCATGCATGGCAACCGAGATTTTTTACTTGGTGAGGCTTATGCACAAAAAGCAGACATGGAAGTTTTGAGAGATCCTCAAGTTGTCACGATTGCTGAACAAACATGGTTGCTCACCCATGGTGACGCTTTATGTACAGCAGATAAAAGTTATCAACGCTTTCGATCTGTGGTGAGAAGTGGCTTTGTACAAAAATTGTTTTTGATGTTGCCAACCTCTTTGCGAGTCAGCATTGCGAGTTCATTGCGCAGCAACAGCACGGCCAACTATCACCGCGCGCAACGCTTCACTCCTGATGTGATCCAAGTCAAAGGTGATGTGACCATCACCGCCACTGCCAACTTGGTATCGATGACGAATTGTCAGAGAGTGATCCATGGGCACACCCATCGTCCTGGTTATCACGAAGAATCTTTGGGCGGCCAGTCATGGCAGCGTTGGGTTTTATCAGATTGGGATTTTGATCATCCCGAGACAGTCTTGCCCAAAGGCAATGCACTGAGCATCACCTCTGCGGGTGTCAAATCATTGGATTTGGTGCGCTCTTAAGCAATAGGCTTATTGCTTCAGTTTTATTCTTAATTCTTTGTTTTTTGTTCTTTGTTTTTAAGCTTGCGGCTTTGAGTGATCGCGCAAGGCGGTCACCATTTGGCCGAAGATGCGTGGGTTGGCTGCCATGATTTCTCCTGACTGCATATAACCCTCTTCACCTGCGTAGTTACCAACCAAGCCACCAGCCTCTGTGATCAACAAGATGCCTGCTGCCATGTCCCATGGCTTTAAGCCTGATTCAAAGAAACCATCTAAGCGACCAGCTGCTACATAGGCCAAGTCCAAAGATGCGGCGCCCGGACGACGCAGGCCAGCACATTGACGAGTCATCTTGGCAAAGATCTCCAAATACTCTTCAACGTTTTGGTCTTCGCGATATGGAAAACCTGTGCCGATGAGTGCTTCTGACATTTTTAATCGGCCAGCCACACGCAAACGACGGTTGTTCACATAAGCACCAGCACCACGAGTGGCAGTGAATAGCTCATCACGATTTGGGTCATACACCACGGCTTGTTGCAAAACGCCATCCACTGCTAATGCAATCGATACTGCGTATTGTGGGAAGCCATGAATGAAATTGGTCGTGCCATCTAAAGGATCGATGACCCATACATGGTTGGACGTTTGATTGGCATTGCTGGATGGTGTTTCGCCGGTTTCTTCCCCTAGAAAGCTGTGATCAGGGAAAGCTTCTTTCAAAGTATCGATAATGGCAGCTTCAGCAGCCTGATCGATTTCAGTGACAAAATCATTGTGTTGCTTGCGGGTAACCTGAATGCGCTCGCTATTGAGCGAAGCACGGTTGATAATATTTCCTGCGCGACGGGCGGCCTTAATGGCCACATTAAGCATGGGATGCATAGTATTTAAGTAACACAACGAATTGGAGAAGAGCAG
>CALKUJ010000332.1 GCA_937996825.1 uncultured Polynucleobacter sp.
ACTGCGGACTTAAACTCACCATTAGTTAACTGAGCCTCTATCAGTTCACTTACTATGTAAAATCGAGGGCTGACAGAATCAGCTTGCGCCAAAGCTTTTTTCAAAAAATCAATTCTTAAATCAATTTTCCCAAGACGCTCCGCTGCTAATGCTTTGAAATAATACTTTGAAAGTAATTCACTTTTTGACAAATTCAGATTAACACTTTCATTTAAAAGTGCTGTGTCGATATCTCTGCCTGCGAGATTCACATGACTGTGATTGATTAACTCAACAATATCTTGAATAGTTCGAGGAACTGATTGAGATAATTGACCGCCACCACTTTCCGAGGCAGCAACATGACCGCTCGAAATTAAGCAAGCGATAAATATGTATTTAGCAATTCGGTCGAGCAATGAACCCTCCGATAAATAGTAATTGTTGGCCTGCCCAGCACGATTCGAACGTGCGACCTACGCCTTAGAAGGGCGGTGCTCTATCCAGCTGAGCTATGGGCAGTCTTTGCTAAGGCTTTGATTATAACGGAGGTCTAAAAGACCTTGCTCATATACGATAATGATTGGTATTGATTGACCAATAAGAGATTGAGCCATGATCACCTTCTACCACCACACCAAATGCAAAACTTCCCGTGATGCCCTAGAAATCCTTGAAAACTCTGGCGAGCCTCACCAAGTTGTTTTATTTGTCAGTCACCCACCCTCTGAAACTGAATTGCGTCACATCATCAAAGCCACTGGTGGATCAGTGAGAGATCTTTTACGTCAAAAAGGAACGCCCTTTGATGAATTAGATCTTGGTAATCCCAAGTGGAGTGACGAGGATTTGATTGGCTTTATATTGCAACATCCAATATTGATGAACCGCCCTATTGCCATCAAAGGCAATCAAGGGGCTCTGTGTAGACCACCTGAGAAAATCTTAGATTTATTGGATTGATTTAATTCGACTGACTGATTGAGCCGACTAAACTTCCTAAGCTGACCTGGCTTGTTGGTCTTGTTGCTTAACTTCCTCATTTTGATCACTCACCGATCTCATCAATGTCAGAATCTCACCCGGTAGTGTGGCATTGGTATCTCTTAAACCCATTTTGAGTTCTGGTACGTATTGACTGATTTCGTCTGAACCATAGAACTTCATCGACCAATTGCTGAAACGACGTTTTTGTAATGGACTGATATCAAGTACCTGTAATTCTGAGTGACGCGGATCAGCAATGATGGCCTTCCAAATAAGCTCAACGTGCTGAGGATAGCCTTCAAGAATCTGACCAAAGATACGGTTGTCATAGAATAAAACACCTGTGATGCCATTGCGTTTGTTTTTATGAACAGCGTCTTCAAGTAAATTCATCAAACCAAGAATGCCCATGTCATTCGTTGCCTTACTGACATAGCTCAACTCAATGAGTTGATCAGTAGGAAAGCTAGCAAAGTTGATTTCTGAATCTTCTACAAATGACATATTTAAATAATAGGATGTTTATAAATAATA